>DYES01000054.1 GCA_020725585.1 Desulfovirgula sp. | reverse complement strand
TTTTCAAACAGCCGTTCTTTTCCCTTGGCTCACCGTATGGGATAACATTTCTTACGGACTCAAGCGCAGGGGAGAGAAGAACATTGCCAGGTTGGTGGAGAGGTATATACAGTTAGTTGGATTGAATTCGTTTGAACATTATTACCCCGACCAGCTTTCCGGCGGCATGCAGCAGCGGGTAGCGTTGGCCCGGGTACTTGTACTGAACCCCCGGTTGTTATTGATGGACGAACCCTTTGCTTCCCTTGACGCCCTGACCCGTTTAACCATGCAGCAGCTTTTACTTGATATCTGGCAAGAGCTAAGGCTGACCGTTTTGTTTGTTACCCATGATGTCGAAGAAGCATTGCTTTTAGCACACCGAATCTGCATTATGAGTCGGCGCCCGGGGAGAATAATTCGGGAAATCCAGGTACCTTTCGGCTTCCCTCGCTCTTTGTCGTTAACCGGTACTCCTTCCTTTGTTCAACTGAAAAACGAGGTACTAACTACATTAACTGGTGTGTCCTGAAAAACAAACCACTTTAACCTTTGTTTTACCTCACCTTTTCCTTCCTCATTATTTTGTATATTGAAAGGGAAGGAGAAATAAAGAGTGTTACGGCATAAGAACGGGTGTACGTTTTGACATGGGTGATTTCGGTCCGCGCCAAACAAAGCAAAGAGCAGGGCTAAAGTTGTTTTTTCGCGCCCTTTCTCTTAGTTTATAGGTTTAGTATAAGGAGATCCTCAGGTATTGGCCACTTCCTTCGGGTGCCGGGTCCTTTAGAAGAAATACCGCTGCCTGGACGGCTGCCTGGGGCTTGCCGGATCTTTTTACGCTTTATGTAAAAGGAAATCTTTTAGTTGCTTTCTTTTTGATCGCTCCTACCGAAAGTGCTTTTGTTTTGGTATGATGCCATTTAGCGGGCGTCCTCCTTTCCGGGTAAGGTTTTGCCAAATCCATAATACTTTGGGGATGCCAGCTTTTTTCAAGAGCTTTTTTAGCTTAAAAAGATGTTGTGAACGAAATTATGGCTCTTCTGGACGGTTTTATTATTTTCCTGTTGCCGGGGTGCTTTTTTCCATATATAATTTTTTTATGTACTTTAGCACTGCAGACGAGCGTTTATTTCTCCTTTTTATCAATTATCTTTAGGTGTGGTAACGGGGGGACGGAACGTTTTGGCGCGCGCAAGGGTCGCAGCCGGTGCTTGCGGATTCACAAGCGTAATTAAAGTGCACAAGGTGGGCAAAATGAAGGTGCAGGTGCAGATCATCAGCGCCTGCCAGGATTTGCGCAGCATGAACGAAGACCTTGCGCTGGTCGACTGCAGCAAAGGAGTTTTTGGGAAAATGGTCGAATCTTATATTTACCAGGTAGCAAGCAAGCGTTTAAAGCACCCCGACTGCCCGATCCCTTGCGCCATAATTAAAACCATCCAGGTGGAACTGGGCGGCGCGATTCCTAAAGATGTAGTGATTAAAATTGAACGCAGCGGATAAATAGTTGTTGGGGCAGCGGAAAGCTTTTACCCCGGAACGCGATTCGGGAAGGGAGCATTAATCCTTGGCGAGGGCGGAAATATACAGCGGCGTGTGCGGATTCACTACCTGGGTGGCGGCCTACCGGCGCGCCGGAAAGGGCAGGGACCTGGAAGTCGAAATCCGCCTGGACTCAGAATGTCCGGCCTGGCAAAAGGCAGCGATTGAAATTGGTGTCGTCAGGCCTTATCGCGAGCTGTTTTCTGCGCTTCACGAGGGGGAGTTGTACAGGGCTGCTGCGCGCCATGTCCGCCATCCTGCCTGCCCGGTGCTGGCCGGGATTATGAAGTCGTTGGAAGTGGCGGCTGGACTGGCCCTGCCGAAGGATGCGTTTATTAAGGTTGCTGCCGGAGATGATCCGCCGCTCCCGGACAATAAGTATTAAGGAGTTTGCTGCCGCCCGGAGCGTCGTCTGATCGTTCCGGGCGGTATTTTTTAAGGCGGTGTTTTCTCCTGGCCGGGGGAAGGTTAAAATATGTTGAGAAAGGATTTTTTTGCAGGATTTTTGAGGCAGGAAGAGAAGTTGTAAAAACGAAGAAGGGGCAAAAAGGGGTGAGGAGGGAAAAGGAATAAATAGTTAGGGTCGATGAACGAAAACAAGAAAACAAGAAAAAAAGAAAAAGTGTCAGAGAAAAGACTGGAGGGGGAAATTAAAGGGGATTAGGGGTGAATTTTTTGAAAAACTTTAATGAAAAAGGGGATCGGGCCGAGACGAGCTTGCTTTACGGCAGACGGATTTCAAAAGCCAGCTCCCGCTGCGAGTTTTTCGGAACCGTCGACGAAGCCGTTTCCGCGCTTGGCCTGGCGCGTGCCCTGACAAGAAAGGAAAAAGTCCGCCACGTTTTGTCTGTCGCCCAAAAAGAATTGTTTGTCCCCGCCGCTGAGTTGGCCGTTCCCCCGGATCACTATGCGGAGTACAGCTTCCGGGGTCCTGTTGTCACCGGGGAAATGGTGAGCCGCCTGACTATGTTGATTGAGGAACTGGAGGAGGAGGTGTCCGTTCCCGAGGAGTTTATCATCCCGGGAGAAACGGCCGCCTCCGCCGCCATTGACCTGGCCCGTACCGTGGTGCGCCGGGCGGAAAGAAGGGCCGCCCAACTATTTGAGGAAGGGCAGCTTCCCAATGAAAATATTTTAAAATATCTAAACAGGATGGCCGACCTTCTTTTTTTGCTCGCCCGGTATGAAGAAGGGAAGCAGAGCGGGGCGGCAGAAAATTGATGGGAAGATGAAAGAGCAGATTTTGCGCCTCTTAAAAGAATCTCAACCCGAATTTGTCTCGGGGGAAGTGCTCTGCAAAGAACTCGGCGTTTCCCGCACGGCCGTCTGGAAGCATATCCAGGCGCTGCGCGCGGAAGGCTACGACATTCTCTCCCAGCAGAACGCCGGCTACCGGCTGGTAGGCGTGCCCGACCGCCTCTACCCGCAGGAAATTCTTTCCGGGCTGAAAACGGAATTTATCGGACGGCACATTTTTTACTATCCACAGGCGCCCTCGACAAATATCCTGGCGCGGGATTTGGCCCTCTCGGGAGCGCCGGACGGCGCCCTGGTGGTGGCGGAGGAGCAGACGGGAGGGCGGGGGCGGCTGGGCCGTGGGTGGTTTTCTCCTTGCGGGAAAGGAGTCTGGTGCTCCCTGATCCTTTACCCTTCCGTGAATCCAGCCGCTGCGCCGCCGCTGACCATGCTCACCGCCGTTGCCGTGGCCCGCGCCGTGCAGCAGGCGGCCGGCCTCGTGCCGGGCATTAAGTGGCCTAACGATCTCTTGCTGGGAGGCAAAAAGATCTGCGGCATCCTTACCGAGATGAGCGCGGAAATAGAGCGGATAAATTATTTAATCATTGGCACCGGCATCAACGTCAATCTCAATGGGGAGGATTTTCCCGAGGAAATTAGAGACTCGGCCGCATCTTTAAAGATGTTTACGGGCCGGGACGTTTCCAGAATAAAGCTGCTTCAGGCCTACCTGCAGGAAATGGAACAGCTTTATCGAATATGGTTAGAGGAGGGCTTTTCTCCCGTTCTGGAGCTCTGGAAAGAGATCTGCGTAACGCTGCGCCGCCCGGTCAGGGTGAGCAGCTTAAAGGAAAGCGTGGAGGGGTGGGCTGAAGATGTAGACGAGGAAGGCAATTTAATCTTGCGGTTGGAAAATGGCGCGCTCAGGAAATTTGTGGCCGGGGAGGTTTCTCTGCGCCCTTTTTGAGCCTTTATTTTTAGGGAAATTGTTAACCAGGATATTATTTTTGGTTAACAATTGTCCTTAATTGAAGAAATGCCAGAGCAGATGGAGAAAGGCAAATTCTCTTCCGTTAATTCTCTATGAAGGAGAGGTTGTTGGTGAAGCTTGCCGTCAGGGAAATGATTTTGGCGGCCCTGTTTGCCGCTTTGGCCGTGGTGGCGGCGGCCTTGTTTCGCTTCGGGGCCCCGGTGGTTCCTTTCAGTCTGGTGCCTTTTGTGGTTATGCTGGCCGGCGCCATACTGGGAGCAAAAGTGGGGGCTCTCTCCATGCTGGTATATGTGCTGCTGGGCTTAATCGGCCTGCCAGTTTTTGAAAAGCCTCCTTTTGGCGGTCCCGCCTATGTTTTGCAGCCCACCTTCGGCTACCTGGTCGGTTTCATCGGCGGGGCCTATGCAGCCGGGGCGCTCTTGCCCGAGAAGGGGCAGCCCGGTTTCTTCCGTTACTTTTTAGCCATGGTGGGGGGGCTGGCGGTAATTTATCTCTTTGGCCTGCCTTATCTTTACCTCATTTTAAATTTTTATCTGGGAAAAACTTTTTCTGCCCTGCAGGTGATTAAGATCGGGTTTCTCCCTTTTATCGCCCTTGATTTGCTCAAAGCAGCGGCCGCCGCGGCCCTGGCGAGGGCGATCAGCAGGCGGCTGGGGGTCTATCGCGGCAAAAAGTGAAACTCAGCAGATGAAAAAGTGTCCTTAGGCGCGGGAAGGCTGTGGATCAGGCGGGGGGTTGGCTGTTCTGGGACTTAAAGGGCCGGAAAGAAAACAAATCTTGCGCAGGAAAAGGCCCTTTGGTACAATGGGCTTAAAAATTTCAGGGTGATTTTCCATGATCCTTGTCTTTGACGTAGGGAATACAAATATTGTGCTGGGGGTATATAAAGGAAAGGAACTTCTGGAGCATTGGCGGCTTTCTACCCTGCCCCACCGCACTGCCGACGAATACGGCATTATTTTGCGGGATCTGCTCCGGTCAATCGACGTTGCGCTGCATGAAATTAAAGATATGGTCATTTCCTCCGTAGTTCCCCCCTTGATGCTGTCGCTGGAGCAGATGGCGCGAAAATATTTTGGCGTCGAACCCCTGGTGGTGGGGCCGGGCATTAAAACGGGCCTGGCCATCAGGTACGAGAATCCCAAGGAGGTAGGGGCGGACCGGATTGTAAACGCTGTGGCGGGCTACGAGCTTTTTGGGGGCCCTTTAATCATTGTTGATTTCGGCACAGCCACTACCTTTTGCGCCATTTCCGCCAGGGGCGAATATTTGGGCGGAGCCATCGCGCCCGGCATCGGGATTTCCACCGAGGCGCTTTTTGCGCGCGCCGCCAAGCTGCCGCGGGTGGAATTTGTCCGGCCTCCCTCGGTGATCGGGAAGAATACCGTGCACAGCATGCAATCGGGGATAATTTACGGTTTTGCCGGGCAGGTGGACGAGATCGTCCGGCGGATGAAAAAAGAAATGGGTCAAGAGGCGCTGGTGATCGCTACGGGAGGGCTGGCGGAATTAATTGCCAGGGAGGCCGGCGCCATTGACCGGGTGGAGCCGCTGCTTACCCTGATCGGGCTGAGAATTATTTATGAGCGCAACCGGGGAGACGCCTCCCGCAGCTAGAATGGCTATGCAGATCGGCAGTGTTAAATTGGCCAACCCAGTGATCGCCGCCCCCATGGCCGGGGTTACCGACAAGGCGTTTCGGATTCTGGCCCGGGAGTTCGGATGCGGCCTGGCGTGCACCGAAATGGTCAGCGACCAGGCCCTTTTGTACGGCAACCCGCGCACGCTGAGCATTCTGGATCACGAGGGCGAGCCTGGGCCGTTGAGCGTGCAGATTTTTGGCGCAAACCCCGATTGCATGGCCCGGGCCGCGGTTGTTGCTGAGGAGATGGGCGCCGACATTATCGATCTGAACATGGGCTGCCCCACCCCGAAGATCGTCAATAACGGGGAAGGAGCGGCGTTGATGAAAAATCCGGGACTGGCCGCGCGCATCGTGCGGGAAGTGGCCGGCAGGGTCAGCGTTCCGGTTACCGTCAAAATGCGCAAAGGGTGGGACGAAAATTCCGTCAACGCCGTTTTGCTGGCCCGCATGGTGGAAGCCGCGGGGGCGTCCGCGGTCACCGTTCACGGACGCCTTCGTTCCCAGTTTTACAGCGGGCGGGCCGACTGGGACATTATCCGGGCCGTGAAGGAAGCGGTAAATATTCCAGTGATTGGCAACGGAGACATCTTCACGCCCCAGGACGCGCTGCAAATGATCAATCAGACGGGGTGCGACGCGGTGATGATCGGACGCGCCGCTCTGGGCAATCCCTGGATTTTCAGGCAGACCGTTCATTACCTGGCCACGGGGGAGCTGCTGGTGCCGCCTTCTCTTCGGGAGAGGATCGAGGTCGCCTTAAGGCACCTGCAGCTTCTGGTGGAAGCCAAGGGCGAAAGGCTGGCCGTGCTGGCCATGCGCAAACACGCGGCCTGGTATGTCAAGGGAATGCGCGACGCGGCCAAGGTGCGGGTGAGAATAAACCAGGCGGCTTCTGCTGAAGAGTTAAAAGAAGTATTATTAGCGGCGATGCTGTAAAGGAAATCGGGTGGGGCGGCTGGCCCCTGCCGGCGGGGAGCCTTGCTTTTGAGGCGGTGTTTTGTTAGAATGGGTGTGCACAGATATGTGCACATACTTTTTCGGTTTAAATTCGGTTCAAATACGAATCAAGGGGGGACCCCCGCGTGGAAAAATTTGCCTTTCTTATTCACCCTCTAGATGTCCGCGATGTGGCCAGAAAATTTCCCTTTACCCGGCACCTCCCGGAACGGGTGGTTGAGGGCGTTTTTCGCCTGGTGCCGCCGATGAAGCTTTCGCACATAACCGGCATTAAGACCCCTTATAGCGAAGCGGAAGGATGGTTTGTCTCCTGCCCCTTGACTGCCCGGCAGATGATTGCGCTCCCAGAAAAGTTTGTTTATAAACGCATTATTCAGACCGGCCGCGTGGCGGAGAAGCTGGGGGCGAAAATTATGGGGCTGGGCGCCTTCAGTTCGGTGGTGGGGGATGCGGGCGTCACCATCGCTAAAAATCTAAGGATTGCGGTGACGACGGGGAACAGCTACACCGTAGCCACGGCCATCGAGGGGGCCAAAGAGGCCGCTCGCTTAATGGGGCACGACATAAGAACGGCGGAAATTGTCATCCTGGGGGCCACCGGCTCAATTGGGAAGGTGTGCACACTTCTTTTGGCCAGGGAAGCGAGCAAAATGACCCTGGTGGCGCGCAACAAGGCAAACCTGGAGGAGCTGGCGGCGAAAGTCCTCTACGAAACCGGCTTGTCCGTGAAAATCACGGACAACGTGAAGCAGTCGCTGGCCAACGCCCAGGTAGTCATCGCCGTTACCAGCGCCACCGACACCATCATCGGCCCGCAGGATTTAATGCCCGGAGCGGTGGTATGCGATGTGGCGCGCCCGCGCAACGTGAGCAGGCGGGTGGCCGAGGAAAGGGATGACGTGCTGGTGATTGAGGGTGGCGTGATCGAAGTTCCCGGGGAAATAGACTTCGGCTTTGACTTCGGTTTCCCGCCGGGGATGGCCTACGCGTGCATGGCCGAAACAATGGTGCTTGCCCTGGAAAGGCGCTACGAGAATTTTTCGCTGGGCAGGGATTTGACCGTCGGGCAGGTGGAGGAAATCAGCCGGCTGGCGAAAAAGCACGGCTTTAAATTGGCCGGTTTTCGGAGCTTTGAGCGGGCCGTCAGCAGCGAGGAAATCGAGCAGGTGAAAGAAAGAGCCCGGCAGCGCCGCAAAGAGGCGGTAAATATGGGTTGAGCGAGGGGCTCAAGAGGAGCGATACGGGCCTTCGGTGCGGGAAAAACTTTGCCTTGACAAAGCAAGGGGTTCTCCTTATAATGAGTGAAAATATTGTTTTTTCGGCACTGCTGCTGGAAAGGGCAAGGCAGTGCTTAAGTTTTGCATAAACAAGATTTATCTGCGCATATACTTTGACGAAAAGTTTGGATTTGGGGAGACGGATTGAATGAAAAAGGAAAAGGAAAAAGAAGTGCCCTTGACTTTGGCGGGGCTGAAAAAATTAGAGGGCGAGCTGGAAATTTTAAAATCCGTCAGGCGCCGGGAGGTGGCGCAGCGGATTAAGCAGGCGATTGAGTTTGGCGACATCTCCGAAAATTCCGAGTACGAGGACGCGAAAAATGAACAGGCGTTCGTTGAAGGCCGCATTTTGACCCTGGAAAAAATGCTCCGCAACGCCCGCATCATCGATTGCGAAGCGGGGGCCACAGAAGTGGTGGGACTCGGCTCCACGGTGACCCTCCGCGACCTCGAACAGGGGAGCGAGTTCCAGTATACCATTGTCGGCTCCGCGGAGGCCGATCCCGAAGCGAAAAAAATATCAAATGAGTCGCCGGTAGGCAAGGCCATCATGGGCAAGCGAAAGGGCAATGTGGTGGAAATCACCGTCCCGGCCGGCCTTTTTAGGTTCCAGATCGTGGATATATCCTGATTCTAGCTGGGTTTTTGACGGGGAAAGGCGAGGTCATTAATTGTGCTCGAAAAGGTCAAGCAGATCAGTCAGGTCGAACAAGGAGAACGGGAGGCGAAAGAAGAACGGGATGAGCGGGAGGAACTTCGTGAGTTAAGGCGCCTGCGGCTGGAAAAGTTGGAGCAGCTGCGGGAAAACAATGTTGAGCCTTACGGCGGGAAGTTCGTCAGAACCCACCTGGCCAGGGAGATCACCGGGCATTTCGCCCTCCACCAGGACAAAAGGGTGGCTGTGGCCGGCCGCCTGATGGCACGGCGCGTGCACGGGAAAACAACCTTTGCGGACATTCAGGATATTTCCGGGCGCATTCAAATCTATTTAAGGCTAAACGACGTGGGGGAAGACGCTTACGCTTTATTTGGCAAGTTAGACATCGGCGATATTCTCGGCGTGGAAGGAAAAGTTTTTCAAACCAGAATGGGCGAGGTAACCATCGCCGTCGAAAAGTTTACTTTGCTGGCCAAGAGCCTGCGCGTTTTGCCGGAAAAGTGGCACGGTTTAAAGGATGTGGAGCTGCGCTACCGCCAGCGTTACCTGGATTTGATCATGAATCCGCAGGTAAAAGAAACCTTTATCGTGCGCAGCAAAGTGATCCACGCCATCAGAAGGTTTTTGGATCAGAAAGGTTTTTTAGAAGTGGAAACGCCCATGATGCACACCGTGGCCGGGGGCGCCGCGGCAAGGCCCTTTATTACCCACCACAACGCCCTGGATATTGACCTTTACCTGCGCATCGCTCCCGAGCTGTACCTAAAGCGCCTGCTGGTGGGCGGCCTGGAAAAGGTTTATGAAATAAACCGCAACTTCCGGAACGAGGGCATTTCCACCAAGCATAACCCGGAATTTACCATGTTGGAATTGTACCAGGCGTATGCCGATTATTACGACATGATGAATTTAACGGAAGAGCTTATTACCACCGTCGCGCGTGAGGTGCTGGGCACGACGCGGGTTTCTTACCAGGGGGAGGAAATCGACCTGTCGCCCCCCTACAGGCGCGTGACCATGCTGGAGGCCGTCCAGGAGTACACCGGCCTGGACTTTAGCGCCCTGGAGGATGACCAGGCGGCCGCCCGGGCGGCTGCGGAATTGAGTATGGAGGTTGAGCCGGCCGATACGTGGGGCTCGTTGCTTAACCGCGTTTTTGAAGAAAAGGTGGAAGCAAAGCTGATCCAGCCCACCTTTGTTTTTGATTACCCCATCGAGGTTTCCCCCCTGGCGAAGCGCAAGAAAGACCAGCCCCGCTTGACTTACCGCTTTGAATTATTTATTTACGGCCGCGAGATCGCCAACGCCTTTTCGGAGCTAAATGACCCTGTAGACCAAAGGGTTCGTTTTCAGCAGCAGGCGGAAAAACGGTTAAGGGGCGACGAGGAAGCGCACATGATGGACGAAGATTTTCTCACCGCCTTGGAATACGGCATGCCTCCTGCCGGCGGGCTGGGCATCGGCATCGATCGCCTGGTTATGCTGCTCACCGACTCTCCTTCCATCCGGGACGTAATTTTATTCCCCTTAATGAAGCCGCGGGATTGAGTGCGGGGGTTTTTTGAAATAATGATGTTTACAAAATTGCCAAAAGCCGGCTTAGACCAAGGAACGTTGCGTATGATAAGCCTGCCAAGAGGGCAGTTACCGGCAGCGTTACCAGCCAGGCCAGGACGATTTTTTGACTTGTCCCCCACTTAACAGTGGAAAGGCGTTTGGCGGAGCCTACCCCCATAATGGATGATGAAATCACATGGGTTGTGCTCACCGGGAGTTTAAGCAAAGTGGCGCCGAGGATCACCAGGGCGGAGCTTAAGTCCGCGGAAAAACCGCTGCCCGGCTCCACCTTGATGATTCTTGTCCCCACCGTCTTGATGATTCTCCATCCGCCTACCGAAGTGCCCGCGGCCATCGCCAGGGCCGCAGCGACCTTAACCCACAAAGGTATGTCCAGGGTGCCCTGAAAGCCGCCGGCGACAAGCGCGAAAGTAATGATCCCCATCGTTTTTTGGGCGTCGTTGGTGCCGTGGGAAAAAGCCTGAAAAGCAGCGGTAAAAATCTGCAAGAAACGGAATCGGCGGTTTATTATATGAGGAATGGCGCGGCGAAAAATCAGTTTAATAAGGGTCATGATCAGAAAACCCGTCATAAAGGCAATTATTGGTGAAAAGACCAGTGCTTCGATAATATTCAGGAAGCCGTAAAAGTTGACTGCGGAAAAGCCGGCGGCGGCAATCACCGCGCCGGTTAAGGAACCGATCAAGGCGTGGGATGAACTGCTGGGCAGGCCGTAATACCAGGTGAGCAGGTTCCACGTGATCGCGGCCGCTAGGGCGGCAATGACAATCACCAGTCCGTTGGCAAGCTGCAAAGGGTCGGTAATTTTGCCCCCAATGGTTTTAGCCACTCCGGTGAAAGTCATTGCGCCAACGAAATTCATCACTGAAGCCAGGATAATGGCCCTTCTCGGCGGTAAAGCTTTGGTAGAAATCGATGTGGCAATGGAATTGGCTGTATCGTGGAATCCGTTTATAAAGTCAAAGGTAAGCGCCAGGATGATTACTACGATAATTGTAACCAGGTTAACTTCCAACAATTTAAGCTACCTTCTTTGAAAATCGAAATTATGTCTTTTTTGTCTCTGGCAGGCTGGTTAAAAAACGGAAAGAATACTAATTTGGCAGTAATTTTATAAAAGGCCATTAATATCATACCATAAAAAGCTCGCTAGTTGTTAAACAGATGTCAATTTTTGTCCGGTAAAAAAATAATTTTACTGGACAATAGTTTATAGCAACGTTTAAAATTTTTTAAAGAAAGAAGTAATTAAAAGCCTGAAATACCTTGTTAATCTTATATTTGTGTTAAAGTTTTCCATGGAGGAGTTTGTTTGATGCTTAAACGAAGGCCCGACTTCTTTTTTGAACATTTTCTTTTGATTGCAGGCAACCTTAAGCAAGCCGCCAAACTTTTTCGCGAGAATGTTCAAGATTTGCACGACACTGAGGCTTACGCGGAGAGCATTAAGGTTTTAGAGGATCAGGGGGATCAATATACTCACGCCATTTTTAAAGCTTTAAATAAAACTTTTGTTACCCCGTTGGAGCGAGAAGATATCATGCAACTCACCGTAAAGCTGGACGACGTTCTTGACGGAATAGAAGCCTGCGCCGACCTCTTGGATTTATACAACATCCAGGAACCGGATCCATATATGCGTCTGTTCGCACGTTTAGTGGAGAGTTGTACGGAAGAAATTGACTCCGCCGTCCAGCTTTTGGCCGCCAAGAAACTTCAGGACATCCGCCGCCACACCTTTCGGATCAACGATCTGGAAAACGAAGCCGATCAGCTATACCGGGAAAGCCTTAAAATGTTATTCTCGGAAAACCTGGAACTAAAAAAGCTTATCCAGTTAAAGGAGATTTATGGAATGGCGGAATCCATTTTGGATGCTTGTGAGGATGTGGCGGACGTTCTCGAAGGCATCATTATGCGCAGTTAGGACTAAATTTCATCTCCGGCCGTAAACCTTTAACGGGCCGGTTTTTTTATTTTCTCCTTGAGCTTGTTGCTTTGCTGGCTGAAGCACCTGGAGAAGAGAATGAGCATATAATTACACAAACAGCTAAAGTTAGGAGTTGGTAGTTTATGCATCATATGGTAGTACCCCCGGGTCAGCACCGCCTGCTGCCCCTGCCTTATGCTTATAATGCGCTGGAGCCTGTCATCAGCTCCAGAATGCTGCAGTTCCATCACGATCGCCACCATAAATCTTACGTGGAAGGTTTAAACAAAGCTGAGCTTAAGCTGGTGGAGGCGCGGCAGGCGGGCGACTTTTCCCTGGTCAAGCATTGGGAGCGCGAGCTTGCCTTTCATGGTTCCGGGCATCTTTTACACAGCATCTTCTGGACTGTGATGGCGCCTCCGGGAATGGGCGGGCAGCCCGCAACGCAGACTCTGGAGAAAATAAACAGCTATTTTGGCAGCTTGAGAGCTTTCCAGGAGCAGTTCAGCGCCGCCGCCATCGACGTGGAGGCTTCCGGTTGGGCAGTTTTGGTCTGGCAGCCGGCATGGGGGCATTTGGAGATCTTAACCGCCGAAAAGCACCAGGACCTCACCCAGTGGGGCGGCATTCCCATCCTGGTTTTGGACGTGTGGGAGCACGCTTATTATCTGGACTACCAGAACCGCCGCGGCGATTACGTACATTCCTGGTGGAAGCTGGTGAACTGGCACGAAGTCGAACAGCGCCTCTTGCTGGCCATGAGGGCGCAAATACCAATAACCTCTGTAACGTGGCGCGCGGAGGGAAAGGTTTAAAAAGACAAGACCCCGGGGTATTTCCGGGGTCGCAAGGGCAGGCCGCCTTTCCTGCCTGCAAAAGGCCCGTTGCCGAACCGGAGGAGCTGGCCCGGCTGCTTTCCTCTTCCGGACGCGTTCCGTAAAAATCTTTTTGCACCTGCCGACTAATACCTGAAGTGAATATCTTCGAAAAGAACTATATTGACAAGGAAAGATACTCGTGTTACGATCAGCATGATTTTAAGAGCGTGATTTAATTTAAATAAAGACAAAGGCCATGAAAGGGAAGAAGGATGCCGGCAATCAATGCAGCGAGCCGGGGGATGGTGCGAGCCCGGTTGAGGAAGGTATCCAGGCCGCCCTGGAGCCGGGGGCACAAAGTCGCCTGACGAGTATGCCCTATAACCGGCCGCCCGCCGTTATCGGGGCAAAAGGGGGCGGCGGCTTTTTAAGGGCCGCGGCCAAATAGGGTGGTACCGCGAGAAATGACTCTCGTCCCTTTGGGGCGAGAGTTTTTTGTTGGACTTATTTTCAAAAAGGGGTGTCGGCATGAAAGAGATACTGGAAATCCTTGAATCAGATGCCCGCCTGGGGGCAGAAGACATTGCCATCATGCTGGGCATGGACAAAGAGGAAGTTCGGCGCGTCATTAAAGAACTGGAGGATAATAAAATAATTTTAAAGTACATCACGCTGGTTAACTGGGAAAAAGCCGGGAATGAAAAAGTGATGGCAATGATTGAAGTGCGCGTGGCCCCCCAGCGGGATGTGGGTTACGACGCGGTGGCCGAGCGTATCTGCCGGTTTCCCGAGGTGCGCAGCGTGCGCCTGGTTTCCGGGGCGTACGACCTGGCCGTTTTTATCGAAGGAAAAAACATGCGGGAAATAAGCAATTTTGTGGCCACCAAACTGGCCACCATAGAAGGGGTGCTCAGCACGGCCACCCATTTTATTCTGAAAACTTATAAGCAGGACGGGGTTATGTTTGAAGACGGCGAAAAAGACAGGAGGTTGGCAGTTTCCCCATGAAAAACCAGTCTTCGTGGAGTTCTTACGTTAACCCGCTGGTCAGTTCCATGCCGTCTTCCGGAATCAGAAAATTTTTTGATCTGGTTTCCGGGACGAAAGGGGTGATTTCCCTTGGCGTGGGGGAGCCGGATTTCATCACCCCCTGGCACATCCGGGAGGCCTGTATTTATTCCCTGGAAAAAGGTTATACCATGTACACGTCCAACCAGGGCCTTTTTGAGCTTCGCCAGGCCATCGCCGGCGATTTAGAGGCCGCTTACGGGGTGGCTTACGATCCCGGCAAGGAAATCCTGGTGACCGTGGGCGTGAGCGAGGGCCTTGACCTGGCCGTGCGGGCGCTGGTCTGCCCCGGCGACGAGGTTTTGATCCCGGAGCCCTCTTACGTTTCTTACGCTCCTTGCGTTAGCCTGGCCGGCGGTAAAGCCGTGACCATCCCCACCGTCATGGAGGAAGGCTTTCGGATTACGGCCGAAAAAATTGAAGCGGCCATTACCCCCCGCACAAAGATTTTGCTCATGTGCTACCCGAATAACCCCACCGGCGCCGTCATGGACAGGCGGTCTTTGCTGGAGATCGCGGAGGTGGTCAAGGCGCACGACTTGCTTGTGATTTCCGACGAGATTTACAGTCGGCTCACCTACGTAGGCGAGCACACGTGCCTGGCCAGTTTGCCCGGCCTGCGCGAGCGCACCGTTTTGTTGAACGGTTTTTCCAAGGCTTACGCTATGACGGGATGGCGGATAGGTTACGCGGCGGGCAACCCGGACTTTATTGCCGCCATGACCAAGATTCACCAGTACACGATGCTCTGCGCGCCCATTACCGCCCAAATGGCCGCTTTAGAAGCGTTAAAAAACGGCCGGCTGGCCATGACTCAAATGGTTCAGCAGTACAACCGGCGCCGCTTGCTGGTTATTCACGCTTTCCGGGAGATGGGGCTGCCCTGCTTTGAGCCGGGAGGCGCCTTTTACGCTTTTCCGGAAATTACGCGCACCGGTTTATCATCCGAGGAATTTGCCGAACAGTTTTTAAAGGAGGAGAAGGTGGCGGTTGTTCCCGGCAATGCCTTTGGCCCCAGCGGAGAAGGTTTTGTGCGCTGCTCGTACGCCGCTTCCGTAGAGGACTTAAGCGAGGCTTTCCGGCGGATGGCCTCTTTCTGCCGGGCGCGGGGGGTGCGGCCAAAAACGATACTCGGCCCCAGGTCTTTCGCCGGGGAGAAAAAGCCGGCCGCGGGCCAGGCAACAGGCTGAGCGGACATAAGGCCCAAAAGCGTCTTAAGCGAGCTGGACGAACAGCAGGTTTTGGCTTAAGCAAAAAGTTATCGCCATTCCAGGAAATCACCAAATACGGCTTTATAAGCGGCAAAAGATCTGCTACAATATAATAGTGTTTATAATTAGTTGGGCGTTGGAGAGCCTTTTTTTGCGGGAGCACCGACGGCTGGTTCTCGCTCCCCAATTCCGCCTTTGAGGAGGTCTCGCCGTTTTCTATGGCTGGTATAGTGGAACAGATGCGGGACAGCCTGGCCCGCGCCTTGCGGGACGCGGTTCACGAGGCCAGACAAAGAGGGGTTTTGCCCGCCTTTGGTGAGCTGCCGGAGTTTATTGTCGAAGTGCCCAGGGAGAAAGAGCACGGGGATTTTGCCACCAATCTGGCCATGTTGCTGGCCAGGGCCGTGCGCATGCCCCCGCGCAAAATCGGTGAACTTGTCCTTGCTCATCTCAAGCCGGCCGGGTTGCCGGTGACGAAAGTGGAGGTTGCCGGCCCCGGCTTTATTAATTTTTATCTGCGGCCCGACTGGGTTTTGACGGAGCTGCCGCAAATTATCCGGGCGGATGAAGATTACGGCAGGGTAAATGTGGGCCGGGGAGCAAAGGTGCAGGTAGAGTTTGTCAGCGCCAACCCCACGGGGCTTTTGCACATGGGCAACGCCCGCGGGGCGGCTTTGGGGGACAGCCTGGCGAACGTGCTGGATTTTGCTGGCTACCGGGTGACCAGAGAGTTTTACATCAACGACGCCGGCCACCAGATTGAATTATTCGGGCGCTCCTGCGAGGCCCGCTACTACCAGCTTTTGGGCCTCCCGGGGGAAGTTCCCCAGGAAGGTTACCACGGCGAGGATATTGTTGAGACGGTGAGGAAATTTATTGCCCAGTACGGGGACGCTTACCTGCGCGCGGGCGAGAAAGAACGCCGCGAAGCCCTGACCGGGTTCGCCCTGCGGGAAAAGCTGGCGGCCATCAAGAAGGCTTTGGAAGACTTCGGCGTTTACTATGATGTCTGGTTTTCGGAGGCCGCCCTGTACGAAAGCGGCGCCGTAGAGGAGGTTATCCGGCGTTTGCGGGAAAGGGGCTGTCTCTACGAGCACGAGGGCGCCCTCTGGTTTAAAGCCACGGCGTTTGGAGTGGAAAAAGACGAGGTGGTCGTGCGCTCAAACGGCATCCCCACCTATTTTGCGGCGGACGTCGCCTATCACCTGAATAAATTTGAGCGCGGTTTTGATCTCGTGATCAACATCTGGGGCGCCGACCACCACGGCCACGTGGCCCGGATGAAGGGGGCGGTAGCCGCTCTGGGCTACAACCCGGACGCCTTGCGGGTGATCATTATGCAGCTGGTTCGCCTGTACCGGGGCGGTGAAATAGTCAAGATGAGCAAGCGCTCCGGCAAATTTGTCACCCTCGAAGAACTGGTCGAGGAAGTGGGGAAAGACGCGGCCCGCTATTTTTTTGTGATGCGCAGCGCCGACAGCCACCTGGACTTTGATCTCGATCTCGCCCGTTCCCAATCCAACGAAAATCCGGTATATTATATCCAGTACGCCCACGCCCGGATCTGCAGCATCATCCGCCAGCTGAACGACCTGGGCAGGCGCCTGCCCGATTTTGCGCAAGTGGATCTTTCTTTGTTAAAAGAGGAGGCGGAACTGTCCCTGGCGCGCAAGCTGGCCGACTTTCCGGAAGAGGTGGCGACGGCTGCACGCGACCTGGCGCCGCACCGGCTGCCCCGTTACCTGCACGAAACGGCGGGGCTTTTCCACAGCTTTTACAACAGCTACCGGGTGATCAGCGACGACGAAGCCCTGTCCAGCGCCAGGCTGGCGCTGGCCGTTGCCACCCGCGTTGTTTTGGCAAACGGCCTGCGCCTGATCGGAGTGGACGCCCCGGAGCGCATGTAGAGAAATATGGAGGGTATTTATGACAAAATTTATTTTTATCACCGGCGGAGTGGTTTCGTCTTTAGGCAAGGGAATCACGGCGGCTTCCCTGGGCTGCCTTTTGAAAAGCCGGGGGCTAAGAGTAACCATCCAGAAGCTGGACCCCTACATTAATATCGATCCCGGAACCATGAGCCCTTATCAGCACGGGGAGGTTTTTGTGACTGAAGACGGGGCGGAAACAGACCTGGATCTGGGTCACTATGAGCGTTTTACCGACACGAACACGAGCAAAAACAGCAACGTGACCACCGGAGGCATTTACTGGTCGGTGATCAGCAAGGAGCGCCGCGGCGATTATCTGGGGGCCACCGTGCAGGTAATCCCCCACGTCACGAACGAGATTAAAGAGCGCGTGGTACGCGCCGCGCGGCAGGAGGACCTGGACGTGGTGATCAGCGAAATTGGCGGTACGGTGGGAGACATTGAGTCGCTACCCTTTTTAGAGGCCATCCGGCAGCTGCGCGCCGACCTGGGCAGAGAAAACGTGATGTATATTCACGTTACGCTGGTTCCTTATTTAAAGGCGGCCAACGAATTGAAGACGAAGCCGACCCAGCACAGCGTGAAGGAGTTGCGTAGCATAGGCATTCAGCCCGACGTTATCGTTTGCCGCACGGAAAGGCCGTTGACTAAAGAACTGAAAGAAAAGCTGGCCCTCTTTTGCGACATCGAGAAAGACGCGGTTATTCAGGCGGTGGACGCTCCTTCCATCTACGAGGTGCCCCTAATGCTGGAAGAAGAGGGCCTGGGCGAGATCGCCGTGCGCCGCCTGGGGCTGGCCTGTCACCCGCCCGAACTCGGAGACTGGCGGGCGATGGTTAACAAAATGAAAAATTTAAAGGACTCGGTGATTGTTGGCCTGGTGGGCAAATACGTTTCCCTCCCCGACGCCTACTTTAGCGTGGCCGAGGCGCTCCGCCACGCCGGGTTGGCTCACGACGCGGCGGTGGACATCCGCTGGATTAATTCGGAAGAGCTGGAGCGCCGCCCGGCAGAAGATTTTTTAAGCGATGTGGACGGCGTTTTGGTCCCTGGGGGCTTCGGCGACCGCGGCATCGAAGGAAAGATTAACGCCATTCATTTCACGCGGGTAAAGAAAATCCCGTATTTAGGCTTATGCCTGGGGATGCAGCTGGCGGTGGTGGAATTTGCCCGGAACGTGTTGAACTGGCGGGAAGCGAACAGCGCCGAGTTTAACCCGGCTACCCCCTATCCGGTCATTGACCTGCTTCCCGAACAAAAGGAGCTGGCTGAACTGGGTGGCACCATGCGCCTGGGCTCGTACCCCTGCCGGGTCGCGCCCGGCACGCTGGCCTACCGGGCTTATCAACAGGAAATTATTTACGAGCGACACCGCCACCGCTACGAATTAAATAATTTTTACCGCGCTGCCTTAAGCGAGCGGGGGCTGATTTTCAGCGGCACCCTGCCCGACGGCTACCTGGTAGAGATCATCGAGCTTCCCGATCATCCATGGTTTGTGGCCACCCAGTTTCACCCAGAGTTTAAATCCCGCCCGAACCGGCCGCACCCGCTTTTTCGGGATTTCATCGGCGCCTGCCTGGAGGAGCGCCGGAAACGAAAAAATAGCCGCCACCGTTTTGGCGCATAATATGAACGTTTAAACACGCCTGGTGAAGGTGGGGAGGATTGTTATTAAGAGTTGAAAAATTTCCAGGGCAGTTGATGGGGCGGCAGAGGTTGCAAAAGCGGTGGTTGTTCGGCCCTGGCGGTTAGCAGTGAGCGGTGAGAGGGGAGTGGTGCGTTTTGAAGCGGAAAGTGATTGCGGGGGTGGTGCTGGGGGCCGTGCTGCTCTCGCTGGTAATCGGCGCCGTGCTGAGCGCCGCGAAAATTACGGGCGCAGGGGCCGACTATTACGGCCGCTCCGGGGCGGTAGGGGTTGTTTCCATCCACGGCGTGATTATGTGCGGCCGGGATCGTTCCGGTTTTTGGGGCGCGCAGACGGGTTCGGAGGACGTACTCAACCGGTTGCGCGCGGCGGCCGAAAACCCGGAGATAAGGGCGGTGGTTTTACGCCTGAACAGCCCCGGCGGGACGGCGTCCGGGGCGCAGGAAATCGCCGCGGAAGTGGATCGGCTGCGCCGGGCCGGCAAAAAAGTGGTCGTTTCGATGGGGGATGTTTCTGCTTCCGGGGCTTACTGGATAGCTAGCCGGGCGGATAAAATAATGGCCAACCCAGGCACTTTGACGGGGAGCATCGGAGTCATTATCCAGACGCAGGATCTGCGCGGTCTTTACGAAAAAATAGGCGTCGGAACGGAAACTTTTAAAAGCGGCCCGCACAAGGATATGGGTTCGCCGGCGCGCGCCTTAACGCCGGAGGAGCGCGCCATCTTTCAAAGCATGGTGGACGATATTTACGATCAGTTTTTAACCACCGTCGCCGAAGGGAGAAAAATGAACCCTGCCGACGTCCGGCGCCTTGCTGACGGACGTATTTTCACAGGCCGCCAGGCCAAAGAAGCGGGTCTGGTGGATGAACTGGGCGATTACCGGGAGGCGATCAGCGCAGCCGGGCAGTTAGCCGGCCTGGGGCGCGACCCCCGGGTGATTGAACTGGGTCCGCGAGGGCTATGGCAGGAATTGCTCGGCGGCAGCCGGGGGATTATTTTCGGGGACGTGTTGGAGCCGTTCGATGTGCTTGCCGGGCGCCGGGAAGTCAACAGTGCGGAGGAAAAGGCGGTTTATCCCGCCATCTGGCTGCTCTACCCGGCTTATTTTTTTGGAAAGTAGGGTTGGTATGGACGAGGAAAAAGCATTGGCCAATCAGCCGCCGGTCGAAAATAAGATCGAAAATAAGGCAGATGATGTTGCGGGCAATGAAGAGAAGCCTCCGCTTGGCTTTTTGGAACTGGTTTACGGGGTATTGTTTGAACCTGTGCCCACCTTTTCCCGGGTCGTGCAACGGCTCCCTCTGGGGCAGGCTTTTTTAATTTTTACGCTGGTTAATGTCGCCGTTGCGATCATGAACGGACTGCTCGCCGCGCGCTTCCTGCACCCGCACCCGGCCGGCCAGGCGGCCCTGGTAATGAAAGCTTTGGCGCCCGTGCTGGCCGTATCGGGCCTGGTCTTTCAGTATGGCAAGTGGTTTTTTTACAGCGCTTTTCTCCATCTGCTGGCCGAATTTTTCGGCGGCCGGGGCAGAGCGCGCGGGGTGTGGACCGTCGCCGGCCTGGCCAGCCTGCCGGCCGTCTTTTTGGTGCCTCTTAATTTACTGCTCTTGCTTTCCGGATTAAAGGGGCCGGTGATGTCTTTGCTCGTTTACCTGCTTAATTTCCTGGTGTTGGTGTGGGGCGCCGCGCTCCTGGTCCTTGGCATCCGGCAGGAGCACGGCTTGTCTACCAGCCGGGCGGTTGCCGTGGTTTTGCTTCCGGTGGGAGCCGTCTTCGCCGGGGGTGCGCTTCTGGTCGTCGCGTTGACGGCTGCCGCTGCTTCCCTCCTCCCTTTCCTGCATATACTAAAGCAAACCCCCTAAAAATTTTTTCCCGGGCAGGATTTTCATTCTTTACCGTCGAATGTAAAAGTTCGGGCTGAGATAGCTAAGACAAAATATACGTTCTTTATAATTAATATTTATAATATTCTGTTGAACTCCCTTGAAAAGGATCGCGCGCGTTTTAAGCCCCGGCTGGATGTGGGTGAGGATTTATTTGGTCTTGGCTGGCGAGGAGGATCGTTTTATTTTTTGGTTTTGTTGAAGGAGGTAAAAGTGGTGGGTGGTTACGATCTTCTGATTGTTGACGATCAGGCGGGAGTTCGCAAATTGCTTTACGAGGTTTTTGCGGAAGAGGGTTACCGGGTGGAAGTGGCCGCTTCCGGATCGGAAGCAATTCAAAAAGTCATGGGTAAGGCTCCGGATATAATTTTGCTTGACAACAAGATGCCCGTGATGAGCGGACTGGAAACGGCCTGCGAAATTCGCAAGTTAAAATGCAACGCGCCGATCATTTTGATGACCGCCTACGGGGAACTGGATATAGCGGCCCGGGCCAAAAAACTGGGAATAAATCATTATATCGACAAACCGTTTGATTTAAACGAGGTTCGCTACCTGGTAAAGACTCTGCTTATTGATTCCCGTTACGAAAAAAAATATCTTGAGGAAATCAGCTGAAAAGGATTTTCTTTTTTTATAGCGAAATTTAACAGATCAACAGGCATATCGTCGTGCGTTTTTCGGGACGGGAGGTTTTATTGTGCTGGTGGCCACGCAAACCATGCTGGCAATGCGCTGTCCTGAATGCGGCATGCTGGAATACCATAAACTTTCCCGCTTTGATTTTGTAGGCGGCCGGACGGTCCAGGTCAGGTGCTCTTGCGGCGCGTTAAAACTGGGGGTCGCCAAAAAGGGGAAGGATTGTTTGCTGCAGGTGCGTTGCGTGGTTTGTGAAGGTATGCATATGCGCAGCTTAAAAGGGCGCCTGCTCTGGACGGAAGAGATTGTGCCGCTTTTTTGCCCGGATACCGGGGTTGAGCTGGGCTATATCGGCCCCCTTCAGAAGGTTAAACGTCTCGCCCAGAACAAGCGGGATGAGATGGGGATCTTGTTTAACGAACTTACGGGGGAAGATTATTTCCATAACAGCGAAGTAATGAGCCGGGTATTAACGCATATTCTTGATTTGGTGGAAAACGGTTTACTCTCCTGCCAATGTGGTAATTATAATATTGGCGTAGAAATATTCCCCGACCGGCTGGAGCTCCGGTGTCCAAAATGCGGCGCGGTAAGCGTAGTTTATGCGGAAACAGAGGAAGACATCGCCATTGCGCTGCAAACGAAGGAACTGGAATTGATTCAAAACGGGATCATGTTTTTGGACGAAAGAACTTTTACCAACAGGTAGGCAAACAGGTGAGGAAGCGGCAATGTCTTTTGTTCCGGCAAGCGTTTTGTTGCGGGCGGCGCAAAGCGGCGGGTACGCCGTGGGCGCTTTTAATTGCAGCAATATGGAAATAATGCAGGCCATCGTCCGGGCGGCGGAAGCAGAAAAGGCGCCCGTTATTCTGCAGGTGAGCCAGGGGGCGATTAAGTATGCGGGTTTGGAATATCTTGTCGCCATGGCCAGGGCGGCCGCAAGACAGGCTGCCGTTCCCATCGCCCTGCATTTAGACCACGGCACGGACGTGGGCCTGATTTTGGAGTGCGTTCAAGCAGGGTTCAGCTCCGTAATGTTTGACGGCTCTAAACTGCCCCTCGAGCAAAATATTGTTCTTACCAGGCAAGTGGTCGAAGCCTCCCGGCGCGCGCGCGTTTCTGTAGAGGCCGAATTGGGCAGGATCAGCGGCGCGGAAGACGATATTGCGGTTGGCGAACACGAGGCCTTATTTACTGATCCGGAGGAAGCCCGCTTTTTTGTGGAGCAGACGGGCGTGGATTCTCTGGCCGTAGCCATCGGCACTGCCCACGGGCGCTACCGGGGCGAGCCAAAGCTGGATTTTGAGCGGTTGTCTAGAATCAGCTCTTCTATTTCCACCCCCATTGTCCTGCACGGCTCCTCCGGGGTTCCCGACGAGGCCATCCGGGAAGCGATTAAACGGGGGGTGCGGAAAATAAACATCGACACCGATATCCGCCAGGCTTTTATCGGGGCCGTGCGCCAGGCGCTCGCCAAAGACCCCGAGGAGATCGACCCGCGCAAAATTCTCGGGCCGGCCAGGGAGGCCGCCACGGAAGTAATCCGCGGGAAAATTCGCCTGTTCGGAAGCTCGGGAAAGGCGGAATTCTTCCATGGGAACCGTGTTTTAGGCGGTTAAACAGGGAAAATAACGGGCTGTTTTAAGTCCAGACGGAGCACTGGCGAGACGCCGGACTGAAAGCAGCCCCGTGGGAAGCAAAAACGTGATTTTAGAGGAGGTCTTTTTCAACGGATGAAGCTGTTCCTGGACACGGCAAATATCGAAGAAATCAAGGAAGCCTACGCGTTGGGAGTAATCAGCGGCGTGACCACCAACCCCTCACTGATTGCCCGGGAAGGGAGGGACTTCCAGCAGGTTGTCCGAGAAATTACAGCCATCGTAGATGGGCCGATCAGCGCCGAGGTAATCAGCCTCACCGCGGAGGAGATGGTCAAGGAAGCGGAAGCGCTCTCTGCCATTCACCCCAATGTAGTCATCAAAATCCCCATGACGGGCGAAGGGTTAAAAGCGGTGAAAACCCTTTCCCAAAAGAAAATCAAAACCAACGTAACGCTTGTTTTTTCCGCCAACCAGGCTCTTTTGGCCGCCCTGGCGGGGGCTGCCTTTGTAAGCCCCTTTGCCGGACGTTTAGACGACATTGGTCACGACGGCCTGGAGCTGGTCGCCGATATTGTGGAAATCTACCGTATTTACGGCTTTTCCACCCAGGTGATCGCCGCCAGCATCAGGCACCCCTTGCACGTGTTCCTGGCGGCCAAAGCCGGGGCGGACATCGCGACGGTGCCCTTTCAAGTGTTAAAACAAATGCTTGTTCACCCCTTGACCGAGCTGGGCATAAAAAAGTTTTTAGATGATTGGTCAAAAGTTCCCGCTGGCAGTTTTTCATCTCCAAAAGCTTAAAAACGGCATGAAATATGCTGTTTAAATGTTCATTGCCAGTTTATCGCCCCTACTGGATTTAAGCCGCGAAGAGAATTCCTGTCTTGTAATGCCGGTGCCTTCTTGGTGTTCCCTTTTTACCGAAAGCTTTCATCTGCCCGTGTTTAAATTTAATATTTCTTTTAAGATCTGAAAATTCAAGTACCTGTCAAAAAAAAGGGGAGTTTTTCTTGACTTATACCTATGCCGAATTAGAGGAAAAAAATTTACAGGAGCTCTACAAGATTGCCAGGGAACTGGAAATTGCCGGGTACTACCGGCTCCGCAAAAAAGAGTTGATTTTTGAGATCATCAAGACCCAGACCGAAAAAACCGGTCTTATGTACGCCCAGGGGGTACTGGAAATTTTGCCCGACGGGTACGGGTTTTTGCGGCCCTTTCAGTACCTTCCCAGCCAGGACGACATTTACGTGTCTTCGTCCCAGATCCGGCGCTTTGATTTGCGCACCGGCGATCTGGTTGCCGGCCAGGTGCGCGGCCCCAAGGAAAATGAACGCTACTTTGCTCTTTTGCGTGTGGAGCAGGTTAATGGCGTCAACGCCGAGGAGGCTTCCGAACGGCTGCACTTTGACGGCCTGACCCCCCTGTACCCCCAGGAGCGCATCAAACTGGAGACTACACCCGATAATTATTCCACGCGGATCATAGACCTGTTGGCCCCCGTGGGAAAGGGCCAGCGGGGCTTAATCGTTTCCCCCCCGAAGGCAGGTAAGACCACGCTTTTAAAGGAGATTGCCAACAGCATCGCCAAAAACCACCCGGAGATTTATCTGCTTGTTCTGCTGGTCGATGAGCGACCGGAAGAAGTGACCGACATAGAACGTTCGGTAAAAGGGGAAGTGGTCAGCTCCACCTTTGACGAGCCGCCGGAAAACCACGTGAAAGTGGCCGAAATGGTCCTGGAGCGCGCCAAGCGACTGGTGGAACACAAGCGGGATGTGGTGATCCTGCTGGACAGCATTACCCGCCTGGCCCGCGCGCACAACCTGGTGGTGCCTCCCAGCGGGCGCACCTTGAGCGGCGGGATGGACCCGGCCGCCCTGCATAAACCAAAGAGGTTTTTCGGCGCCGCCCGCAAGGTGGAAGAAGGGGGCAGTCTCACCATTATGGCCACCGCCCTGATTGAAACGGGCAGCCGGATGGACGACGTAATTTTTGAGGAATTTAAAGGCACCGGCAACATGGAGCTGATTCTGGACCGGCGCCTGGCCGAGCGGCGTATCTTTCCTGCCATTGACGTACAGCGTTCCGGCACGCGGAAAGAAGAGCTGCTTTTGTCCAGGGAAGAGCTGGAGTGGATGTGGTATTTCCGCAAAGCTACGGTTAATATGGCTCCCTGGGAAGCGATGGAAATGCTCATTGACAAGATGAAGAAAACGAAGTCCAACGAAGAAATATTGCTTCAGTTCCGGAGCGTCTTAAAGAAAGTGGGCCCGGTCGTTACTCCCGACCGCCCGCCCGATATCCGGAGGGAGATGTACCCGGCCGGCACCTAACCAAACCAAACCAAACCAAACCAAAACAAAACAAAACAAACCAAACCAAACCAAACTGAACCGAAGCCCAACTTAACCCAAGCCCAAACTGGCTAAAATAAACCGGATGTATAATTAATCCCATCTTTGGCAATAAATATAATAAACTGCCCCTCAACCGTACAATCATCTTTACGGTGACCAGTACGGTTGAGTGCTTTTACGATGGATGGGATTTGGAAATGGGTAAAAAATGTGTGCTCACAATAATTTTTGCTCTTCTTTTGCTCTTGGCCGGGATGAGTTTTTGCGCCTGCGCCGGCCTGGACGAGATTGTTCGGGAAGACGTTCCTTATTATAATTTGCCTCCGGTTGGCGGCCCAGAGCCGCAGTTTTATGTTGTACAGCCGGGGGACACGCTGAGCGCGATCGCGAAAAAATTCGGGGTAAAAATTGAATTCCTGGCTTCTGCCAATAAGCTTTCTGATCTCAACTATATTGAGGCGGACCAGAAGTTAATCATTCCCGGCACGAGCATCAAACACAAGGTTTTGCCGGGGGAAACGCTGAGTGCCATCGCGGGCTTATACGGCGTTTCTATTGATGAACTAATTCGCGTAAATAACTTATCCGATGAGAATCTTTTGTTTGCCGGACAGGCCTTGCTCGTCCCCGTTCGCGAAGGGTCCGCCCTGCCGGTGTGGAACCCCGTCCTTGGGTTGCCCGTGGATGAGTTATCCTGGCCGGTGGTCGGGTGGATCAGCTCTGGCTTTGGTCTGCGCGACGGCCGGCCGCACGAGGGTTTAGACATCGCCGCGGAGCAGGGGGAGCCGATTCGGGCCGCCCGCAGCGGACGCGTCATTTTTGCCGGTGAGCGCGGCACTTATGGCTTAACGGTAATCATTGACCACGGCGGGGGTTTAACTACTTTGTACGGCCACGCTTCAGCCATTTTGGTTGCGGAAGGGCAATGGGTGAAAGAGGGGCAGGTCATTGCCCGGGTTGGTGATACCGGCCGCTCAACGGGCCCGCACCTGCACCTGGAAGTGCGTTTAAACGGAGTACCTTACGACCCGTTGTTGTGTTTAAGAAGAATGTACGCCTGAGAATGTACGCGCATCAAATGCACAAAAAAATGCTTAAAAATACCCATAAAGCGCGCTTAAAGATATCTTTTCCGAATCTCTTGACTTGCATATAATGGTAGCGCATAATTATAATGTGGTTTTAACGTTGTTTAAAACCCCTGGGCGCGAGGGGTTTTAAACGTTAATGATGTATTCTTAACAAGCTTAGTTTTCGTTTAAGTTTTCAAAAAGCCCGCAATAGTCGCCCGTTTATTGTTTATTTTTCTGCCTCAGGTGGTGAATTATGGAACGGGAAGAAACGTGCACTCTTTTGTTGTTAATCAGCGACGATCCCGGAACAATCACTACTGTGGCTGTTCATCTGGATTACGAGCAATTTTGTTTGCTAATCGTAAAGAAAATTCGCAATTGCCTCCAGGTGGTGGAAAGAAATATTCCCGGAGTCATCATGCTGGACGCGCAAATGAAAAATGTAGAGCAAATATGGCAATACTTAACTGCTGAAAAGCCGGTTAGGTTTCCAGTTATTTTAATCACCACCAGGGAAACCCGGCTAAAATCAGAAGCGCCCGGCCAGGTTGACGAAATTCTCTATAAACCGCTGGACCCTTTGGAAATGAAGGCGCGGCTTGCCGATTTGCAAATTATCATCGAAATGGAGCGGCAATTAAAGACGAAAAAGTCTTTTTTCGAAGGCCGGCCGAAAATTTTGCTGGCGGAAGACAGTGCCGTGCAGCGCAGCATTCTGACCAGGCTGCTCGCCCGGGCCGGCTTTGAAGTGTATACCGCCGCTGATGGCGAAGAAGCCCTGGAAGTTGTCGACCGCACCCTCCCCGACGTTATCTTGCTGGACCTTATGCTTCCCAGGTTAGACGGCCTGGAGGTCTGCCGCCGGCTGAAAGCCCATCCTTCCACCGCCGAGATACCGGTTGTTTTCATTACTTCCAGCCAGAGCGTGGAGGAAAAAATAAAAGCCCTGGAGGGCGGCGCTCACGACTTCCTGGTCAAACCCGTGAATCCGGAAGAACTGGTCGTCAGGATCAAGTCCGTCCTCAGGCATAAAAAATTGCTGGAAACGCTGACCGTCCAGGCCAGCAAGGACCCGCTCACCGGTTTAGACAACCGTCGGCAATTGATGATGGACCTGCACCTGGAAATGCAGCGCGCCAGGCGCTACAAAACGCCTTTAGCTTTGATTTTGTTGGACGTGGATTATTTTAAAAAGTATAACGATACTCACGGCCACCCGGCCGGGGATGAAATCCTGCGCCAGCTGGCTGCTCTTTTGGCCGGAAATATCAGGGCGCACGACAAGGTGGCCCGCTACGGCGGAGAAGAATTTGTGGTTATCCTCCCCCACACGGATTTGAAAGGGGCCGCGGCGGTGGCGGAAAAGTTGCGCCGCCTGGTGGAAGAGCAGCCCTTCCCGCGGGAAGAAACGCAGCCCGGCGGGAAGCTGACCATCAGTTTGGGGGTGGCCGGTTTCCCCGCGCACGCCGATAACGTGGAGGATTTGCTCCGCCTGGCGGACAAGGCCATGTACCGGGCGAAAGCTGCCGGCCGAAACCGCGTCGCCGTGGCGGGTCCGGAGTGAATGATTTGATCTCAGCCTTGCGCGGCAGGGTTTTTACGGTCTTGCTGCGCACAGGAATGCCCGGCGGGCGGGCGAGAAAATTCCTTGCGCGCCTCAACCTTCATATGCTATAATTTTAAAGGTTTGAAAGAAAGAGGTGGTTGTTTTGAAAAAAGGTATTCATCCCCCGTACCAAAAGGCAAGGGTAGTCTGTGTTTGCGGGGAGACTTTTGAAACGGGTTCTACCAAAAAAGAACTGCGGGTGGAAATATGTTCGAAGTGTCACCCGTTCTTTACCGGCTCGCAGCGAACGGTAGAAACACGTGGACGGGCGGAGCGCTTCCGCAGAAAATACGGCTTAAAGTAGGCAAATAGCAGGGCGGGGGCTCTGCTATTTGCCTATTTGGAGGAAAGGGAAATGAGCAATGTCACCTACGGAGGACAGGCCGTTATTGAGGGGGTAATGATGAGGGGGCACAAGGCCTGGGCGGTGGCGGTGCGCCGTCCCGACCAGACGATTGTTCTGGACTTAAACCCGGTAAGTTCGGTGACGGACAGGCTGCCCTTCTTAAAGTGGCCTTTTTTGCGCGGCGTGGTTGTGCTCGTGGAATCTCTCGTCATCGGCGTCAAGGCTTTGAGTTATTCCGCCGAGCAGGCGGCGGGCGAAGAAGAGGAAATTAAAGGCTGGGAAATGGGCCTCACCCTTTTGGTTGCGCTTGCCCTGGCCGTCTTTCTTTTCGTGGTTTTGCCGGCGGGAATTACACATTACGCGGCTGCCGGCGTCAAGGGCAGCCTGGCCCAAAACGTAGTAGAAGGGGTTTTGCGCCTGGCCGTGTTTTTGGGTTATGTTCTGGCCATCGGCCGCCTGCGCGACATAAAAAGGGTTTTTCAGTACCACGGCGCGGAGCACAAGGTGATTAACGCCTACGAGGCAAAAGAAGCGCTCACGGTGGAAAATGTCCAGAAATATCCCACCTTTCACCCCCGCTGCGGCACCAGTTTTATCTTAATTGTGCTGGTTTTAAGCATTTTTCTGTTCTCTTTGCTCCCGGCGGGACCGCTCTGGTGGCGGCTCGCTTCCCGGATTTTGCTCCTGCCCGTTTTGGCCGGGGTGTCTTACGAGATATTGAAACTTTCGGCAAAATACCCGGATTTTGCGTTGAGCCGCCTTCTCATTGTTCCTGGGCGCTGGCTGCAGGGACTGACCACCGGGCAGCCCGACGACGGCCAGGTGGAAGTGGCCATCCGCGCCTTAACGGCCATTTTGCCTAAAGAAGGTGAGTTAAAGTGTTCGATAAGCTGAATAGTTTGGAAGAACGTTATGAGGAGTTAAATAAGCTGATCGGCGACCCGCAGGTGATTACCGACCGCGCGCGCTGGCAGCAGTATGTGAAAGCGCACGCCGAAATAGAAGAGATCGTGACGACTTATCGCGAATATAAAAAGGTGGCGCGGGAGATCGGGGAGGCCAGGGAACTGCTTTCCGAAAAGCTGGAGCCTGACTTTCGGGAACTGGTGGAAAGCGAGCTCAAAGAGTCCAGGGCCAGGCTGGAAGCGCTGGAAATGAAATTGAAGGTGCTGCTTTTGCCCCGCGACCCCAACGACGAGAAAAATGTGATCGTGGAAATCCGGGCGGGTACCGGGGGGGAAGAGGCGGCACTGTTTGCCGCCGATCTTTTCCGCATGTATCTTAAGTACGCCGAGCAGAAGGGCTGGAAGTGCGAGATAATGGATGCCAACCCCACCGATCTGGGGGGGTTTAAAGAAATAATTTTTGTCGTGGAAGGAAAAGGCGCCTACAGCCGGTTAAAATTTGAAAGCGGCGTGCACCGCGTGCAGCGCGTCCCCGCCACCGAGTCCGGGGGGCGCATCCACACCTCGGCGGCCACGGTTGCCGTGCTGCCCGAAGCCGATGAGGTGGAGGTGGAAATCAAGCCGGAAGACCTGCGGATTGACGTTTTCTGTTCCACCGGCCCCGGCGGGCAGTCGGTGAACACCACGCAGTCGGCCGTGCGGATCACGCACATTCCGACGGGGATTGTGGTCACCTGTCAGGATGAAAAGAGCCAGCATAAAAACAAGGAAAAGGCCCTGCGGGTGCTGCGGGCCAGGCTTTTGGACCGGATGGAAGAAGAGCAGCGGCAAAAGGTGGACAGCCTGCGCAAATCGCAGGTGGGCACGGGAGACCGCAGCGAGCGGATCAGGACGTACAACTTCCCGCAAAACAGGGTTACCGATCACCGCATCGGCTACACCACCCACCGCCTGGGCGAGGTTTTGATGGGCGAGCTTGACGACCTCATCGAAGCCCTGCTGACCACCGACCAGGCGGAAAGGTTAAAGCAGGTGATCTGAAATTTGGGACGTTCGCTGTGCTTTGGCCTGGGCCAGGGAGTTTTTGCAGCGATGCGGCGTGGAAAATCCCTTTTTAGACGCGGAAGTGCTTTTGGCGCACGTTGCCGGGCTGGATCGGGCGGGGCTGTACCGGGAGAGCGAGCGGCCGTTGAGTCCGGAAGAGGCGAGGCTTTTTCGGCAGCTGGTGGAAAGAAGGGCAAGAAAAGAACCCGTTGCTTACCTGACGGGGAAGAAAGAGTTTATGGGGCTGGAATTTACGGTTACCCCGGCGGTCCTGATCCCCCGCCCGGAGACGGAGCTGCTGGTGGAAAAGGCGCTTGCCCTGGCCGGGGAGATTTCTTCCCGTGCTGCCGCCCTGCGTGAGCTTCCGGGGGCGGCGCCCGGCTTTTTAATTGCCGACGTCGGCACGGGGAGCGGGGCCATCGCCGTCAGCCTGGCCAGGTCTTTGCCGGCGGCAAGGATTTACGCCCTTGATTGTTCCCCGGCTGCCTTGAAAGTGGCCAAAAGGAACGCCCAAAGGTACCAGGTGGAAGACCGGGTCTTTTTTCTGGCGGGAGACCTGCTTTCGCCGTTATTAGAGGCAGGTCTCGCCGGAAAAATTCATCTGATCGCGGCCAATCTCCCTTATATCCCCACTGCTGAGCTGTCTTCGCTCATGCCCGACGTCAGATGTTACGAGCCTTTGTCCGCACTGGACGGCGGCCCGGACGGCCTTTTTCACTACCGGCGGCTGATTCCTCAGGCGCGCCGGTTATTGGCCGACCCCGGCTGGCTGTTGATGGAAATAGGTGCGGGGCAGGGGGAAGAGATGGGGCGCCTGCTTGCGGAGGAGGACTGGGAGTATCAGATTATTCATGACCTGGGCGGAAAACAAAGGGTTGTGCTGGCGAGGAGAAAGCGGCACGCATGAACAAGCTGCCCATGTTGTCGGAATATATAGTTATAACCTTTGCTTTAGACAGCGGAACCCGGCGTTCGTCCAAACGGAGTATCTTTTAAGCGCGCTCTCACGAACGCCAGGTGGGGTTTGCGGAAAGTAAGGTATTAACCAAGTTTCGGAAAGAACCGGTTGACAAACCGGCTTTTTTATTAAATAATAAAAAAAAATTAGATCGGAATAATTACGATCTAGGAGGCATACTCATGACTTTAAATGATACTCTTTTGCGGCTGAAGACGCTGGGTGTGAAAATCACTCCTCAGCGGCAGGAAATATTGAAAGTCCTCCTGGGAGAGGAAAGGTATTACAGCGCGGAGGAAATTTTAAAAAAGGTGCAGGAGCGCTATCCGGCCGTCAGCTTTGACACCGTCTACCGCACTCTTTATCTGCTGAAAAGGCTGGGGCTGGTCGTCGAGTTGAACTTTCAGGGCGGCCACCGCCGGTTTGAATTCAACCACGAAGATAAACACCACCACCACCTCGTTTGCTTAAAATGCGGCAAATCCCAAAAACTGTCCTGCTGCCCCACCGATTGCCTGACCAGAATTAAAAAGGAGCACCCGGAGTTTGCCATCACCAGCCATTCCTTTGAGATTTACGGTTACTGCCGAAAATGCCAGGGGTTGGAGAGTCTGGGCTAAAAAATGTAAAGGCCTGAATGTTAAACAAGAGGGGGTTTTCTTTCGTGAGAAAAAAACTTCCCGTTGCGATTTTGCTTTTGTTCGTGTTCGTGCCTGGCCTGGTTGCCCTTGGTTTGGCGGCTTGCTCCCCTGGTCCGCAGCCGCCTCCCGCGCAAAAAGTAAAGGTAGCCGCCACCATTTTTCCGCTTGCTGATTTTGTCCGGCAGGTGGGCGGAGAAAGGGTGACTGTAGAGCAGCTTTTACCGGCGGGGGCGGAGCCCCATTCCTGGGAGCCCAGCCCGCGGGACGTGGCGTGTATCTTGAACGCGCAGGCTTTTATTTTCAACGGGGCGGGGCTGGAGCCCTGGGTGGAAAAACTGCGCGACGACCTGATCAAGAAAGGTATCCTGGTGGTGGAGGCCAGCGCCGGGCTTAATTTGCTGCCGGGCGAAGGACGCGCCCACCACTCGCACCCGCCCGAGGCGGTTGACCCGCACGTCTGGCTCGATCCTGTTCTGGCCGCCGAAATAGTTCAAAAAATTGCCGGCTCCTTGGCGGAAATCGACCCGGCCGGCAGGGATTATTATGCGGAGCGGGCCCAGCAATACCGCCAAGAGCTGAGCCAGTTGGATGAAGAGTACAGGAAGGGCTTAAGCGGTCTGGCCGTCCAGAAGATTGTTGTCTCCCACGAAGCGTTCGGTTACCTGGCCAGGCGTTACGGGTTGGAGCAAATCGGCGTGATGGGGCTGTCTCCGCAAAGCGAACCCACTCCCGAGCGGGTGAAAAAAGTGATCACCATTTGCCGGCAGCACAACGTCCGGTACGTCTTTTTTGAGTCCCAGGTCAGCCCCCGGCTGGCGGAAGCCATCGCCCGCGAGGTGGGCGCCCGCACGCTGGTGCTCCATCCGATTGGAAATTTAACGCCGGAACAGCAGGCCCGTGGCGACAATTATTTGTCCATTATGAGGGAAAATCTGGAGAACCTGAAAACGGCTCTGGGGGGAAAATGAAGTTATGAACGTAGTGGAAGTCCGGGAAGTTTCGTTTGGCTACGAACAGAATCAGGTCTTGGCGGAAATCAGCATGGCCGTGGAAAAGGGCGATTTTTTGGCTTTGCTTGGCCCCAACGGGGCGGGTAAAACTACTCTGGTCAAGCTGATTCTTGGCCTTCTCAAGCCGCTTCGTGGGCAGGTCAAGCTTTTTGGCTCCCCGGTAGAAAAGTTTAAAAACTGGTCCTGGATCGGGTACATTCCCCAAAAAGCCGTTGCCTTTGATAAACGCTTTCCGGTGACGGTGGAAGAGGTGGTCCTGGCCGGGCGTTTTGGCCGGCTCGGCCTGGGGCGCCGCCCCGGAAAGGAAGACCGGCAGGCTGTGGAAGAAGCCTTGTCCGCAATGGAAATACTTGGCTACAAAAAGAGTTTGCTCAACAACCTGTCCGGCGGACAGCAGCAGCGAGTTTTCATCGCGCGGGCCCTGGTCAGCCAGCCCAGGCTTTTAATCCTGGACGAGCCGGTAGCCGGCCTGGACAGCCGTACCCTGGAAGGTTTTTACCGGCTTCTGGCCCGCCTCAACCGGGAAAAAAAGATGACCATTTTAGTTGTTTCCCATGATACCGGAGCCGTAAGCCGCTGGGTAAATAAAGTGGCCTGCGTTAACCATACTTTGTTGTATTACGGCCGGCCGGAGGAGTTGTTCCGGGCCGAGGGGTTGTCGCTGCTGTACGGCGCGCCCGTGCGCCTGGTGGCGCATGGATAGCCGGGCGGGGCAGGATTGGCAAGGGGGTTTTTGGTTTGTTTGACTTTCTCCAGTATGATTTTATGGTCCGGGCGCTGCTGGCCGGCCTGGCGGTGGGTTGCGTTTGCCCCGCCGTAGGGGTTTTTCTTGTTTTGCGGGGCTACTCTTTTATGGCCGAAACTCTCGCCCACGTTTCGCTGGCCGGCGTGGCCGTGGGCTTGCTGCTGGGTGTTTTGCCTTTCCCGGCGATTTTTTTTACGGCCGTGGCCGCTGCCGTGGTCGTGGAATTCTTGCGCGCGCGCAGGAATTTATACCACGACGCCCTGCTGGCCCTGGCGATGAGCGGGGGGCTGGCCCTGGCGGTGGTTTTGTTTAGCTACGCGAAAGGCTTTAGTGTGGACGTGCAGGGCTATCTTTTCGGAAGTATTTTAACTGTTACGCCCCAGGATCTCTGGTTGATCACAGCGATCGGGGCGCTTGTCTTCGCTGTCCTGATTTTTTTGTACAAGGAGCTTTATTTCATCTCCTTTGACGAGGAATGCGCGCGGGTGGCGGGCTTGCCGGTGCAAAGGATCAACTTGCTTTTTATTTTCATGGTGGCCGGCACCGTTTCTGTGGCCGTGCGCGTGGTGGGCGCTCTTCTGGTGGGGGCGCTGATGGTCATCCCGGTGATGATCGCCCTGCTTCTGGCCAAAAGCTTTTTTCAGGCGTTCTGGCTCGCCGTTGTCACGGGAGCGGGCGTTACCCTCGCGGGCCTCGTCGCTTCTTACTACCTGGGGACCGCTTCCGGGGGAACCATTGTCTTGCTTTCGGTGGCGCTTTTTGTAGTCACTCTGGCCGGCAGCAGGCTTAAAGAGTTCTTCCAGCGGCGAAGGAGCCTGGCAGTGGAGGCGGCCCGCGAAAAAAGCCCTGAAGCTTTGCCGCGGTATACAAACATTCTGGCCAAAGGGGATCATTTTAATTGTTAAATTTGGCTGGTTTTTTGTGGTATACTATTAATTAATCCGGTTTCCTTTGGAGATGTTCATGGGTACAAAAAAAGAAGCTGTCGTCTGGCGGGTGGATCCTTTTCAACCCGACCCCGGGCTAATTGCCCGGGCGGCCGCCATTTTGCGTTCCGGCGGCCTGGTGGCTTTTCCGACGGAAACGGTGTACGGGCTGGGTGCGAGCGCACTCGATCCACAGGCAGTGGCCGGCATTTTCCGGGTCAAGGGAAGGCCGGCGGACAATCCTCTGATTGTGCACGTGGCCCACAGGCGGATGGTTTACCGGCTGGCCTCCACAGTAAGCGCTCTGGCCGAAAAATTGATGGATGTTTTCTGGCCCGGTCCGCTCACAATCATTTTGCCACGGGGAAAAGACGTTCCGCCGGAGGTATCCGCCGGGTTGGACACCATCGCCATCCGCATGCCCGCCCACCAGGTGGCTCTGGACCTGATCAGGGCGGCGCGCCTGCCGGTGGCCGCTCCCAGCGCCTATCTTTCCGGCCGCCCCAGCCCGACTACGGCTGCTCATGTTTTTGAAGATTTGGGGGAATATATTGATGCCATTCTGGATGGGGGGCCGGCCGATATCGGGGTGGAATCCACCGTGCTGGATCTGGCTTCCCCCGTGCCGGTTGTCCTGCGTCCGGGCGGGGTGACCGTAGAGGAGCTTCGGGCTGCTGTCGGGGAGGTCCGGCTCGATCCTTCGGCGGCGGGAGCGGCGGCTGAGGGCGGCGAAGGCGAGCAGGCGCACCAGAAACCCCGCTCGCCGGGGTTAAAATACAGGCATTACGCCCCCCGGGCGCCGCTCATCCTGGTCGAGGGAGACCCCCCGCAGGTGGTGGCGAAAGTGCGGGAGTTGGCGGCCGACAGGATTGCCGGGGGGCAGAAAGTGGGCATTTTAGCCTGCGCCGAGTCCGCCGGGTTTTATGAGCAAGGGAAAGTGCTGGTCGCGGGCAGCCGCCGGCGGCCGGAGCAGATGGCCGCCAGGCTTTACGGTGCTTTGAGGCATTTTGACGAGCTGGGCGTAGACGTTATCATTGCCGAGGGGATCGCGCCGGTGGGCCTGGGCCTGGCCATTATGAACAGGCTGCGCCGGGCCGCCGGCGGCAGGATCCACCGCGTGTAGAGTATTTATTAAGAAATTGTCGAAAATCTAAAGCGGCGTTGGACGAACGCCAGGTAAGGTTTACTGAAGTAAGGTAATACCCAAGAGCACTTTTATAAGCGGAAGGATGTCTTGCAAAGATTAGATGAGTATCCTGACTCTGCTTCTTCTTGCTCTTGCCTTGGGCACCGATGCCTTCTCTTTATGTGTGGGCATCGGCGTTGCGGGCGTTTCCTTAAGTCAGATTGCGGCTATCAGTTTAAGCATCCTGGCTTTTCATATTTTTATGCCGCTTGTCGGCTGGCAAATTGGCGAGGTGGCAGGAAGGCTTCTGGGGCAGGCGGCCAGCCTGGCCGGAGCTTTGATCTTGCTGTATCTGGGCGCCAAAATGATCTGGCAGTCTTTGTACAGCGGTTCTGCGGCGGCCCCGAAGATTGTTCTGGTCAAAGATTGGGGCTTGCTTTTGCTGGCCTTCAGTGTAAGCATGGACGCCCTGGCCGTGGGGTTTACTTTGGGCACCAGGGGGACAAGCTTATTGTTCATCGTTTTAACTTTCGGAGTGATCGCCGGCTTAATGACCTTAAGCGGCCTGCTGCTGGGCCGCTGGCTCGGCCGGGGGATGGGCGAACGGGCCCAGCTTCTGGGGGGCGTCATTCTGATCGGGACGGGCATCAAATTGTTTTTCTGAGATTCTCGGGCGGTGAGAAAAAATGGCCAAAAAAATTTTGTTCGTGTGCACGGGAAACACCTGCCGGAGCAGCATGGCCGAGGCTATTGCCAGAAAGGCGCTGAAGGACAGAAAAAAGGACGGCCAGATCCAGGTATCGTCCGCCGGCACGGCTGCCCTTCCCAACGCACAGGCAGCGGAGCAGGCCGTTGCCGTGATGGAAGAAATGGGCATCGACTTGCGCGCGCATAAAGCCACTTTATTAACCCCGGAAATGGTCAAAGAGGCCGATCTTGTTTTAACGATGACGAAGGCGCATAAAGAACAGGTGAAAAAACTGGCTCCCGGCGCGGGGGAGAAGGTTTTTACCCTGGCTGAATTTGCCGGCGCAGGCGCCGATATTTTAGACCCCATCGGGCGTCATCTGGATGTTTACCGCCAGTGCGCCGCCGAACTGCGGTATTTGATTGGCCTGGCCCTGGATAAAATACTTGCTTAAAAGAAAAAGTGAAAAAGTGTGGAAAAAAGGAAATACAGGTTTTCCGTAGAAATAATGCACAGAATATTATATTTTTTATAATCTATATTTTAGCGGAGAAGAGATAATATGCGCGTTGCCATCGGGAGCGACCACGGCGGGTGGCGGTTAAAGGAATGCATTGTTGCTTATCTGCAGGAAAAAGGAATTGTTTACCGGGATTTTGGCACATTTTCCCAGGAAGCTGTCGACTATCCTGATTTTGCGCTCGAAGTGGCGGAAGCAGTCCGCTCCGGGGAATACGACCGGGGAATCCTTTGCTGCGGGACCGGCATCGGGGTGGCCATCGCCGCCAACAAAGTTCCCGGCATCCGGGCGGCCCTGTGCCACGACACTTTTTCCGCCCGCGCTTCCCGTGAGCATAACGACGCCAATATTTTGACCCTCGGGGAGCGGGTGATTGGCAATGGGCTGGCCAGGGAAATTGTGGAAGTGTGGCTGCAGGCGGAGTTTCAGGGCGGCCGCCACGCCCGGCGGGTGGAAAAAATAGCGGGGATTGAAGAGAAATACTGCACAAAGGTACAGAAAAAACAACTCTTATAAAACTTTGTGCCTTAGTGCCTGTGCATCTCTGTGCCTTTAAAAAATGCGGAAAGGAAATGGATATGGTCAGAAAAAGAGTTTTAGCCGCGGTGGACCCGGAAATTGCCCGGGCCATAGAGCAAGAACTCAGCCGGCAGCGGGATACCCTGGAACTCATCGCCTCGGAAAACTCGGCCAGCCTGGCGGTTTTAGAGGCGCAGGGCTCCGTTTTGACGAATAAATATGCCGAGGGTTACCCGGGCAGGCGCTATTACGGCGGCTGCCAGTATGTGGATATCGCCGAAAAACTGGCCATTAAGCGGGCAAAACAACTTTTTGGCGCCGAACATGTCAACGTTCAACCGCATTCGGGCACGGAAGCAAACCTGGCGGTTTACCTGGCTTTGCTCAAACCCGGGGATACTATCCTGGGGATGAGCCTGGCGCACGGCGGCCACCTTACCCACGGAAGCCCGTTGAGCATGTCCGGAAAATATTTTAACGTGGTTTTTTACGGCGTGGAGCGCGATAGCGGGTTAATTAATTACGATCAAGTATTGGAGATTGCCCTGCAGAACAGGCCCCGCTTGATCATTGCCGGCGCCAGCGCCTACCCGCGCGCCATCGACTTTGCCAGATTCCGGGAAATCGCCGCGGCGGCAGGGGCCTACCTGATGGTGGATATGGCGCACATTGCCGGCCTGGTGGCGGCAGGCGAACACATGAGCCCGGTGCCTTACGCCGAAGTGGTCACCACCACCACCCATAAGACGCTGCGCGGGCCGCGCGGCGGCATGATTCTCTGCCGGGCAGAGTTCGCGGCGGCCGTTGACAAGGCCGTCTTCCCCGGAATTCAGGGCGGCCCGCTCATGCACGTGATCGCGGCCAAGGCGGTGGCTTTGTTTGAGGCGCTCCAGCCCGGCTTTCGAGAATACCAGCGGCAGGTGGTGAAAAACGCGCGGCGCCTGGCGCAGGCCCTGCAGTCCAGGGGCTTTACACTGGTAAGCGGCGGCACGGATAATCACATGATTTTAGTTGATTTAAGAAATAAAAAGATCACCGGCGCTCAGGCCGAAGAGAGGTTGGACGAGGTGGGCATAACGGTAAATAAAAACGCCATTCCCTACGACCCTCAGCCTCCGGCAATTGCCAGCGGCATCCGGATCGGGACGCCGGCGGTAACCACCCGGGGCCTGGATGAGCAGGCCATGGACGAAGTTGCGGAGGCCATTCATTGCGCGATAAGCTTCGGAGGAGACCGGAAAAAGCTTGCGCAGGCGAAGGAGATGGTGCGGGAGCTTTGCCGCCGGTATCCCCTGTACGAAGAGCTCGGCTAGGGAAAAAGTGCTGGAGGAAGCCATATGAGCAGGCGGCGCCCTTCGTTTGACGAGACGTATATGGAGGTGGTGGACGTGATCGCCCGCCGTTCCACCTGCCTGCGCAAAAAGGTGGGGGCGGTGATCGTGGTCGACCGGCGTATTTTATCGCACGGGTATAACGGGGTGGTCAGCGGGGAAGCACACTGCTGCGATACGGGGATCTGCTTAAAAGAGCAGGCCGGCAGGGAAGATTACAAGCCCTGCGTGCACGCCGAGCAGAACGCCATCTGCCTTTGCGCCAAGCGGGGCCTGGCCGTAAAGGGCGGCACCCTGTACGTGAACGCCGATATCTGCGTTACCTGCGCGAAATTGATTGTCAGCTGCGAAATTGCCCGGGTGGTTGTACGCCGGGATTATAAGGGAAGCGACGAGGGAATAGATTTTCTGCGCCGTTACGGCGTGCAGGTGGATTTATGGCCGCCGCCGTCGGTGTGATCTTGCCGGCAGGATTGGTCTTTGGGTGCTGCAGAATTACCTGATAATTTCCTGACCGTCCCGTTGCCGGAAGAGCGATTATGGTAAAGACGGTAAAAAATTATCCTTAAAGTGCGCCCGCGCTTTTTTAAGCGGGCTTTTTCTTTTATAAAACGAAAGGGGCCGCTTTTTTGTGCTTTTTAGGGTAAGCAGTTTGCTTTTTTTGGCCGCCCGCCGGGCCTGGAAAAAAGTATTTTTTTTCCGGCTCTTTTTTGATATAATTGCTATAATTGCTTTGGCAGGCGAGCAGCTTTAAAAAGCTGATTGTTGATCCCTCTTCTCTTTCAAAAACCACCGCAATTGTTTTCGTCGAAACATTTCAAGCAGATTCCCAGAAAGATTAATAAAAAATTAACAAAAGAAAGGTTGACAAAAGAAAAGCAATAAATTATAATACGAAACAATAAAAATAACTATTCTCAATTAATTTTCATATGTTCAAGATCCTGATAAGATCTTTTTTCCTCTTTCCCTTTCCCCTTTTTTTCTATATTTCTTCGTATTTCTTTGGAAAAAAAGAGATAAAAAGTAAATGTAGTGAATAATAAAAAAGATCAATGTTAAAAAATTATAAGTAAGTAAAAAGGAGGAACTGAAAATGAAAATGAGCTTAAAAGGAACGCGTACGGAACGCAACCTGTTGACGGCCTTTGCCGGGGAGTCGCAGGCCAGAAACCGCTACACCTACTTTGCCAGCCAGGCCAGAAAGGAGGGCTACGAGCAAATCGCGGCCGTTTTTCTGGAGACGGCGGACCACGAAAAGGAGCACGCGAAGCGCCTCTTCAAGTTTTTAGAAGGCGGGGAAGTGGAAATTACGGCCTCTTTTCCCGCCGGGGTGATCGGCAACACGGTGGCCAACTTGAAAAGCGCGGCGGCCGGTGAAAATCACGAACACACGAACATGTACCCGGAATTTGCAAAGGTTGCGGGGGAGGAAGGGTTTGCCGAAATTGCGGCGGTCTTCCGGGCGATCGCCAGGGCCGAAGACGGCCACGAGAAACGTTTTCGCCAGCTTCTGGAAAATATTGAGCAGGGGAAGGTTTTCCGGCGGGATGAAAAAGTGACCTGGAAGTGCCGGAACTGCGGGTACCTGCATGAAGGCACAGAAGCTCCCGAGACCTGCCCCGCCTGCGCCCACCCGCGGGCATACTACGAGCTCTGGTGCCAAAATTATTAGAGAAGGAGAGCGGTATGAGACCCGTTGAAATCAAGCCGAAAGTTTACTGGGTGGGGGGTGTGGACTGGGACCTGCGCTCTTTCCACGGTTATCTCACCCCCCGGGGCACCACCTATAACGCTTACCTGGTGGTCGACGACAAAATTACGCTGGTGGATACGGTAAAACACTACCTGTTTGATGAAATGTTGAGCAGGATAAAAGCGGTAGTTGACCCCGCGCAAATTGACTACGTGGTGGTCAACCACGTGGAGATGGATCACTCCGGCAGCGTACCCAAAATTATGGAAATCGCTCCCCGGGCGAAAATAATCACCTCGCCGCGCGGGAAAAAGGGGCTGGTGCGGCATTACAAGCGCGACTGGGAGTGCGTGGTGGTCGATTCCGGAGAGAAGCTGACAACCGGCGCGCGGACTTTGCAGTTTTTCCACACCCCCATGGTGCACTGGCCCGATTCCATGGTCACCTACCTTCCGGAAGAAAAACTGCTCCTGCCCAACGACGCCTTCGGTCAGCACATCGCCAGCGCCGAACGCTTTGACGACCAGCTGGGGTGGAACGTGGCGCACGAGGAGGCGGCCAAATACTACGCCAACATCGTGATGCCTTACGGCGACCAGGTGAACAAGGCGCTGGACGCCCTCGCGTCCCTGCCCATAGAGATGATCGCGCCCAGCCACGGCCTGATCTGGCGCACCTTTTTGCCCGACCTGCTCAAGGTATACCGCCGGTGGGCAAGTCACGAAACGGAGAAAAAGGCGTTGCTCGTTTACGATACGATGTGGGGCGCCACCAAAAAAATCGCCCTGGCCCTGCAGGACGGGCTGGAGGAGGCGGGGGTTCCCGTGACCGTCCGGTGTCTGCAGACCAGTCACATCTCCGAGATCATGCCTGACGTCCTCGCTTCCAGGGCCGTTTTAATCGGCACGCCCACTTTGAACAACGGGATGCTGCCGACGGTGGGCGCCTTTCTCACTTACTTAAAGGGGCTGCGGCCCAAAAAACGCGTCGGCCTCGCCTTCGGCTCTTACGGCTGGGGCGGACAGGGGGCCAAAGAAGTGAAGTCCGCGATGGAAGCAATGGGTTGGGAAGTGCCCCTGGAAGCAATCAATATCCAGTACACCCCGGGCGACGGCGAACTGGCGGCGGCAAAGGAAGCCGCTAAAAAGCTGGCGGAGGTGATCTGATCCTGGGCTAAAAAGCAGGCGGCCTAAAACGGCCGTAAAACAAAAAATGGCGGTGCGTGTCGGCAAGCCTGCCCCCGATTTCGAAGCGAGTGCTTTTATTGACGGCGGCTTTAAAAATATCAAGCTTTCCGATTATAAGGGGCAATGGGTCGTGCTTTGCTTTTATCCCGGTGATTTTACCTTCGTTTGACCCACGGAGCTGACGGCGGTTGCCGTCAAGTACGAAGAACTCAAAGCGCTGGGCGTCCAGGTGCTCGCGGTCAGCACGGACAGCCGGTTTTCCCACAAAATATGGCAGGAGGAAGAGCTTTCTAAGATGGTTCCCGGCGGCGTGCCTTTCCCCATGCTGTCGGACGCCGGCGGGCGCATCGGCAGCGTTTACGGGGTGTACGACGAGGAGGCGGGCGTGGACATCCGCGGGCGCTTCTTGATCGACCCCGACGGGGTGGTTCAGGCGGTAGAGATCTTGACCCCGCCGGTCGGCCGCAACGTAGCGGAGCTAATCCGGCAGGTGAAAGCTTTTCAGCACCACCGGGCGACCGGCGAAGTTATGCCTTCCGGCTGGCAGCCCGGCAAAACGACCTTAAAGCCCGGCCCTCACCTGGTGGGCAAGGTGTATACCGTCTGGAAGCCGGACATGGCCTTCTGACGCCGGACATTTAATTAATTTTTGGGAGGTTGAAAGAAATGACTGAACTTAAACAGGTATACAAATGCAATGTTTGCAGCAACATTGTGGAGATTTTGCACGCAGGCAGAGGGCAGCTGGTTTGCTGCAACAAACCAATGGTTCTTTTCACGGAAAATACCGTCGATGCGGCCAGGGAAAAACATGTGCCGGTGGTTGCCCGGGAAGGTGACAGGGTAAAGGTGACGGTGGGCAGCGTTTTGCACCCGATGGAAGAAAAACACTACATCGAATGGATTGAAATCATCGCCGACGGCAGGCTGTACCGCAAGTTTTTAAAACCTGGCGAGGCTCCGGAAGCAGAATTTCTCTGCCGGGCGGAAAACGTTGTCGCCAGGGAATACTGCAACTTGCACGGCTTATGGAAATCCTAGCGCCGGTGCGCCTGCCCTTTTGCCTGGCCGGCGGTATTTAGTTAAGGAAGGGGTAAACGCCTTGGATCCCAAAGCTCTGCATAAAATCAGCTACGGTCTTTACATTGTCGCCTCGAAGAAAGGGGATCGCTTAAACGGCCAGATCGCCAATACTGCTTTTCAGATTTCCAACGATCCGCCCACGATTGCGGTAAGCATAAACAAACAGAACCTGACTAACGAATATATCCGCGACAGTAAAGTTTTTGCCGTTTCCGTCCTCGCCCAGGAGGCTCCCCTGGCGCTGATTGGCCAGTTTGGTTTCAAATCGGGCCGGGAAACGGATAAATTTGCCGGTGTAAGCTACCGGTTAACACCCGGGGGCGTGCCTTATGTTACCGGGCACACCCTGGCCTGGCTGGAGGCGGAAGTGATCCAGGAAGTGGACGCGGGCACCCACAACATTTTCATTGGGAAGGTGCGCGCCGCGGAAGTTCTCAAAGAGGGCATCCCGATGACGTACGCTTATTACCACCAGGTGAAGAGGGGAAGCGTTCCCCAAACCGCTCCGGTGTATACTCCAAAAAAGGATGAAAGGAGTGTATCCATGGATAAATACGTCTGTACCGTTTGCGGCTACGTTTACGATCCGCTGCTTGGCGATCCGGAGAACGACATTCCTCCGGACACCCCCTTTGAAAAGCTCCCTGACGACTGGACGTGTCCTGTCTGCGGGGCGGGCAAAGAGGAATTTGAAAAAGAAGGTTAGTTATGGATGGGAACGAAGTGCCTGGCCCTGGCCTGCAGTCCGCGCCGGGACGGGAATACCGCCCTTTTGGCCGGGCAGGCCCTCGAGGCGTGCCGTCGGGCAGGAGGCCAGACAGAATTTTTGTTTCTGGCGGACTACCGCTGCGCCCCCTGCCGCGCCTGCGAGGGCTGCTACGCTACGGGCAGATGCGTAGTGGACGACGACGCGGGGTTTCTTTTTGACAGGATCCTGGCGGCCGATCGCCTGATCCTGGCCGCCCCCGTTTTTTCCATGGGGATCTGCGCGCAGGCGAAAATGTTCATCGACCGCGCCCAGCAGTTTTGGGCCGCCAGGTACCTGCTGGGCAAGAGTGTGGTTCCAGACAGGGAGCGCCGCCCGGCGCGGCGGGGTGTTTTTATCAGCTGCGCCGGAACCACCCTGCCCGGGGTGTTTGACGGCGCCCTGCAGGTGGCGCGGTATTTCTTTAAAATGCTGGAGATCGACCTTTTCGCCACCCTTTGCTACGCCGGGGTGGATAAAAGGGGGGACATCCTTAAAAACGCAGCCGCGCTGGAAGAAGCCGATAGGGTGGGCCTGATTTTGGGCGGTTCTTAGGGCGGCTCCAAGCGGTTATTTTTCCGGAAAATCAGCTGGTATGTCTTCCTTCCGGGGCGCCGAGAAAAGAGAATCTAACCGTTCGAAATTTTCCAGGCAGGCCGCCACTACTCTTGTGTCCAGGGCGCCGTTTTTGCTCTGCCCGGTCAGGATTTGCGTCACTTTTTGCTTCCCCATTCCCAGTCGGTAAGGGCGGTCTTCGCGCAGGGCCGTGAAGATGTCGCTGACCGCCATGATTCGGGCCGGCAGGGAAAGCTGCTCGTCTTTTAAATGGAAGGGGTAGCCCTGGCCGTCCAGTTTTTCGTGATGGTAGCCCGCCCAGGCGGGAATGGGCCCCAGGCCGCCCGCATCCTCCAGGATCCGGTAAGTGTAATAGACGTGCTGCTTCATCACGTTGTATTCGTGGGGCGTTAAAGAGGCCGGCTTTTCTAAAATTTCGTCGGGCACGCAGAGTTTTCCCAGGTCGTGGAGCAGGCCGGCCACTTCCAAAACGGCCAGTTCTTCTTTTTTTAAGCCCAGTTCTTCGCCCAAAAAGACGGCCACGCCCGCCACCCGGCGGGAATGATGGTAGGTGAAGGGGCTTTTGGCGTCGATGACGGCGGCGAACAGCCCGGCCAGGGAGCGCAATTCTTCGGGGCCGATGGCAAACGGCATCGTTTCGACCAGTTCGGAGAGTCTCTTAATCATGAAAGGGGACATCAGGTCAAACCAGAAGCTTTCTTTCCGGGCAAGGCTCTCGAGGGCGCTCACCAGCCGGGGGTCAAAGAGCTCTCCGGCCAAGTCTTTAATTCTTTTCAAAGCGTCCTCCCACTGATCCAGAATGCAGCGTTCGTACTGCAGCAGGATGTCCAGACGGTCGGCGAGGTGAATGATTCTCGCCGCCAGCGGGATGTCTTCCCCCGCCCGGCCGGAGGGGTTGGGGCCGCGCCAGGAATCGTGGTGGCTCAAAATCACGTCCGCGGCCGGCTGCAGACAATTGGCCTGCTTTATTAACTGGTGGCCGCGCCGGCAGTGGTCCCAGGGATTGTCTACGTCAAACGCCTCCAGCGGTTTCTTCTCCCGCCAGGTGCTCACCCCTGCGTCATGAACGATGGCCGAGGTGAAGCAAAGGGCTTTTTCCTCCCGGCTCAATCCTAATTCTTCGGCCAGGTTAAGGGAGAGGTAAGCCACCCGCTGGTGGTGCCGGTTCAGGCCCCGGTAGGAAAAATCAAGGCACAGGGAGAGAGCGGAGAGCAGGCGGGTTGTTTCGATGGTTAAGTTCAGCGGGGATCATCCCTTCCTCGTTGGAATTTATTTCTTTTGCCTTGCGCGCTGGTTAATTTCGACATCTTTTAACAAAATCCCTGTTTGTTTAACAACATAAATTTAATTTGTTTATTATCTTTCGTTCTTTAGCTAAACCTTACCTGCCGTTCGTCCATAAGGAGCATCTTCAAGCGCGTTGGACGAACAGCAGGTTGGTTAATCTCAAGCAAAGGTTATAGCCAAAAACATAAATCTTCGACGATGCTGGATTTGGCCTGTTTCAAGTGTCTCAAAAAATTTTGATTCACCTGGGGCCGTGGCGAGGCACCTCTCCTGGCCTTTCTTGGCCCTTGATTCTGTTGGCCTGTACCCCTCCTTCCTCCCGTTTCCCCTGTTTTTTCAGGGAAAATTCCGAATCCCGGTGTCTTAAAATATGTGAGACAGTTTTTTTCAGACCCTCTTTTCAATGCCCGCCAGCCCTTGCCGCCCGGGCATTTTTAAAAACTTTTCAGGCTTTTCCCTGCTGGCACGCATTTTGCTCCATACTTACTTATCAAAACGATTTATCGATTTATAAAAATGATGGCCGTCAGGAGATGATGGTGATGTTCAACAAATGTCCGGGTTCGCTCGGGGGCACACCGACGCTGAAAATAAAGAAGTGTCCGGAATGCGGAGCAGAGGTGGAGCTTTTTTCCAACGACGTGCAGGTCAGGTGCGACAGGTGCGGATTTACCGTTTATAACGATTTGGAGTCGTGCCTCCAGTGGTGTAAGTACGCCAAAGAATGCGTGGGCGAAGAGCTTTATAAAAAGCTCAAGAAAAAAAGAATTGTCTTTTTGGGCGTGGAAAACGCCTGCCGGAGCGTGATGGCCGAGGCGCTGGCCAAAAAATTAAGCGCAGCGCCGAACTTGGGGTTTCTGAGCGCGGGAACGCACCCTGCGCCGGAAGTGGACCGGAAGGCGCTGGCGGTTCTCCGCGAGGAGGAAATCATCTGGAACGGGAGACCCAAGAGCATCTCCAAAATAGGCCCCGTCGATATCGTGGTGGCGGTGGGCCCGGACGTGGAGCCCCCGGCGCTGCCGGAGGCGCAGGTGATTGCCTGGGACGTTCCGGGCCCGCGGGAGAAAAAAATTGAAGAGTACCGGCAAACGCTTCGGATGATCAAAGAAAAGGTTTCTGAATTACTCAAGGAGGTGGCTTAAAATGGCCAGGGTAAGGAGAAAAATTATCCGGATTGACGAGGAAAAATGCGACGGGTGCGGGCTTTGCCTTCCCGCCTGCCCGGAAGGAGCGCTGCAGGTGATCGACGGCAAGGTAAAACTGGTGAAAGAGAGTTTTTGCGACGGCCTGGGCGCGTGCCTCGGGAATTGCCCCCGGGGGGCGCTGAGTGTTGAAGAAAAGGAAGTGGAGGAGTACGACGGCGAAGGAGTGGTCGCCCACCTGCGGGAGAAGTCGCCCGAACTTTTGGAAAGGCACTTGCGGCACCTTCAGGAGCATGCCCATGAACTCTCCGGGGCGCCCGCGCAGCCGGCAGGGGCCTGCTGCCCTTCCTCCCAGATGCTGCACTGGGATGAAAATGAAAAAGAAAAAGCAGGGGAGGAGGAAGAAGGGAGAATCAGTTCGGAACTCCGGCAGTGGCCGGTTCAGCTTCATCTGGTTCCGCCGTCCGCGCCGTATTTTCAAAACGCGGACCTGGTCCTGGTTGCCGACTGCGTTCCCTTCGCCTACGCCAACTTCCACCGCGATTTCCTGAAGGGCAGGGCCATCGCCGTTGGCTGCCCCAAGCTGGATGACATTGCCGCTTACCGGCAGAAATTGGAGCAAATCATAGCCGCCTCCAATCCAAAAAGCTTAACGGTCATCTACATGGAAGTTCCCTGCTGCTACGGTTTTGTCCACCTGGCCAGGGAAGTCCTGGCGGAAAGCGGCAAAGATATTCCCCTGGAAACCGTCATGATGGGCATCAAAGGAGAGCTTAGAACTTCCGAAGGGGGTGATAAAGCAGGCGGTAAGAGTTGAATTGTGCTCAGGAGGATCCGGACTTTTGATTTGAAGTGAAAGGAGAGTGCTTTATGTTTTGTTACCAGTGTTCGCAGACCCCGCCGGCGGGTTGCACCAAAACGGGCGTGTGCGGCAAAAACGAAGATGTGGCCAGCCTGCAGGATACGTTGATCTTCGGCTTAAAGGGGGTTTCCGCCTATGCCTACCACGCCAGGGAATTGGGTTACGCGGACCCGGAAGTGGACGCTTTTATGCACGAGGCCCTTTTTTCCACGCTGACCAACGTTAATTTTGACCTGCAAAGGTGGGTAAAGCTGGTTCTCAAGTGCGGGGAAATGAACTTGAAAACGATGGCCTTGCTGGACAGAGCACACACGGAGAAGTTCGGTGAGCCGCAGCCGACGGCCGTTTCCACGGGCACCAAGGCGGGCCCCGGCATCTTGATTTCCGGCCACGATTTGCTTGATCTTTACGAACTGCTCAAGCAGACTGAAGGCAGGGGAATCAACGTTTACACCAACGGAGAAATGCTTCCCGCCCACGCCTACCCGGAACTTAAAAAATTCCCCCACCTGGTTGGAAACTGGGGGGGCTCCTGGGTAAAGCAAAGAAACGACTTTGAAGCCTTTCCGGGCGCCATCCTGGCCACCACCAACTGTGTTTTGATCCCCAGGGAGACGTATAAGGACCGCCTGTTTACCTGCGGCGTGGCGGGCGTGGAAGGGGTCAAGCACATAGAAAACCGGGATTTTACGCCCGTCATTGAAAAGGCTCTTTCCCTGCCTGCTCTGCCGGAGGAGCAAGGGGGAGCCGTCACCACCGGCTTTCACCATAAGGCGGTGCTCGCCCTGGCCGGCAAGCTCATTGAAGCGGTGAAGGCCGGCAAGATCCGCCACTTCTTTCTGGTCGGCGGCTGCGATTCGCCCTCCAAGACGCACCCCTATTACCGCGAGTTTGTTCAGCTCGTGCCTCAGGACTGCGTGATCTTGACCCTGGCCTGCGGGAAGTACCGCTTTAACGATCTCGACTTCGGGGACATCGACGGCATCCCCCGCCTTCTGGACATCGGGCAGTGCAACAACGCCTACTCGGCAGTTCAAATTGCCGCCGCGCTGGCCGACGCCTTTAAGTGCCCGGTTAACGACCTGCCGCTTTCCCTGGTGCTCTCCTGGTTTGAGCAAAAGGCGGTGGCGATCCTGCTGACGCTTCTGCATCTGGGCATCAAAAAGATTTACTTAGGGCCGCGGCCGCCCGCCTTCATTACCCCGGGCGTGCTCAAAGTGCTGCGGGAGACCTTTGGCCTGCGGTTAATCGACAATCCCCGGAGTGATTTTGCCCGGATGCTCGCGTAGATATTGATGTATTCTCGGCGCAGCCGGATCAGTCTTGTCCGGCTGCCTCTGGTTTGGGCCGCAAGCCGGACAGGAACTGGCGGAACGCAGGGCGCGTGGGTACGTGATTCCCTGGTTTGGCCATAATTTTCTTTTTAAATTTTTTGCCTTGATCAAATGAGGTTAACTTATGTTAAAATAAAACCTGATGCTAACGCAAAAGACGGGGAATAGCCCAATGCCGTTTACAGTTTACAGTGGCGCGCCGCTTCTTTGTAAACTGAAAGTTTTTGCTTTTTGGTGGAGATGAGCCCGGCTTGTTGGCCATGAAATCGCCCATAAGAATAGTCTCCTTAGCCCCTTCCCATACGGAAATTCTTTTTGCCCTGGGACTGGGGGAGCAGGTGGTCGGGGTGACGGCGAACTGCGATTACCCCCCGGAAACAGCGGGGAAAACTAGGGTGGGTCTTTTTGCCGAACCGGATCTGGCCAGGATCATCTCTTTGCAGCCCAGCCTGGTCGTAGCCAGCGCAAACCTGCGCCTGGACGACAGCCGCCGGGAAGAACTGCAAAAAGCGGGAATCCTGGTGCGGGATTTTCTGCCGCGCACGGTGGCGGAATTGCTGCAGGGCATGGGAGAAATTGCCGGGTTGGCCGGGGCGGGGGCGGCGGGGCGGAACCTGGTGGCCTCCTTGCGGGAAAGGACTGCCCGCCTGCAGGAAAAAATGTCCCGTTCCGGAAGGCCCAGGGTTTTCTTTTTGATGACCGAGGACCCGTTGACCACTCCCGGCCCCGCTTCCTGCCAGTATGACGCCCTTTTTCTTGCCGGCGCCGGATTGCTGCCGGCCCGGCAAGAGGTTTCCTTTCTTTATCTTTCCTGGGACGAAGTGGTGGAGTACGACCCGGAGATTGTTATCGCCTGCGGGACGGCGCCGGGCCGTGCGCCCAGGAAAAGGTGCCCGGGGTGCCGGCTGGCGAATCCTCCCTGCGCCAGGGAGGTGTCCGGGCTCCTCAGCCACCCTCGCCTGGCCGGGGTGACGGCGGCAAAAAAGGGGCGGGTCTTTCCCGTCCCCTGCACCTGGCTGTGCAGGCCCGGCCCGCGCTTGATTGACGGGATCGAAAAGCTCTCTACCCTGTTCTCTTTGCCTTGACCGTAATTTGCGTTTTTCGATCTTCTGCAGGACCGAATCTGCCGGGTGTCCAGATCTCTTTACAACGCCGCCAGGCTGGCCGGCCTGGAAATTGTGGACGGCACCGGCACACCATGCCCGTCCCCTAACGTTAAAGAAGGTTTTGGCGCCACCGTGGCGGATAAAACCCTGGATTTGAAGTTTAAAAACAACTTCTCTTCCCCCGTGTACATCAGCGCTCAAGCCACAAATGGGCGCCTGGCAATTAAAATACTGGGAAAGACACCTTCCCCGCAATGGGAGCGATCCGGCGGAAAGAAAAACAGGTAAAAAGCTGTAAAAAAAGAAAAAAACAGTCTGCCGGGCGGGGTGAATGAACAAGGCTTATATTGACACCCCCGGTGTATGTAATATAATTAGTTATATATTTAACAATATTTTTAAAATGGGGGGAAGTTTGTGGCCAGATTGTTAAGGGTCAACATGACCAAAAAAGAAGTGAAGTTCGAAGACGTACCCCAAAAATACGCCCTTTTGGGCGGACGCGCCTTGACTTCGCAAATTGTGGCGGACGAAGTGCCTGCTACCTGTGACCCCCTGGGAAAGTTCAACAAGCTCG
>DYES01000053.1 GCA_020725585.1 Desulfovirgula sp. | reverse complement strand
GCCAGTGAGTGCACCATTCATCCCCGGATCAAAGAAATGATCATTAAGGCCAAAGACCGGGACACGGTGGTGACCGGCCGCTCTACGGGCCACCCGGTGCGGGTACTCAGGAATAAGCTGGCCAGGCAGTTTGAGGAACTGGAAGCGCGCTGCGCTCCGGTGGAGGAACTGGAGAAATTAGGCGTCGGGCGCCTGCGGGCCGCAATGCAGGAAGGCGACACGGAATACGGCTCCGTGATGGCCGGGCAGGTATCGGCTATGGTCAATAAAATCCAGCCGGCGCGGGAAATTATCCTGGATGTGGTGCAGGGTGCGGCGAAAATTCTCAGCACTTCCAGTCGCTGGGTGGTTGCCCGATGAAAATGGCTTTTGTTTTCCCCGGACAGGGGTCGCAGTATGTGGGCATGGGGCTGAAAATGCGGGCGCGATTTCCCGCGGCAAAGGAAACATTCGAACAGGCGGACGATATTTTAGGGTTTGGGCTTTCCCGGTTATGTTTTGAAGGACCGGCGGAAGAGCTCCAAAAAACAATTAACGCCCAGCCGGCCATTCTTACCGTGAGCGTGGCCTGCCTGCGCGTGCTGCAGGAAAAAGGGGTGCGGCCTTTCGCCGCTGCCGGCCATAGCCTGGGGGAATACGGCGCCCTGGTGGCGGCGGGGGCGCTGAGTTTTCAGGACGCCCTTTTGCTGGTGCGCAAAAGAGGGCAGTACATGCAAGAGGCGGTTCCCCTGGGAAGAGGCGGAATGGTTGCCGTCCTGGGTTTGGAGGCGAAAGTGGTGTCCGGCATCTGCCGGGAAGTAAGTGCGAAGGGTTGCTCCTGCTCGGTGGCCAACTATAACTGCCCGGGCCAGGTGGTCATCGCCGGGGAAACGGGAGCCCTGGACAGAGCGTGCGCCCTGGCTAAAGAAGCAGGGGCAAAAAAATGCGTACCGCTTCCCGTAAGCGCCCCCTTTCATTCCCCCCTGATGCGCCCAGCTGCGGAAAGACTGGCCGCCGAGCTGGCGAAAGCAACCGTGGCCAACCCGCAAATACCGGTCGTGGCCAACGTGACGGCCGATTATTACACCGGTGGCGGGGAGGAGATCAAAAAATTGCTCGTCGAGCAGATCTACAGTCCGGTCCGGTGGGAAGAAAGCGTGCACCGGCTTTTAAACGACGGCGCACAGGTTTTTCTGGAAGTGGGCCCCGGCAGCGTGCTTACCGGCCTGATTAAAAAAATAAGTCGCCAGGCGGCCGTGGGGAGCGTGGAAGACCCGGAATCTTTAGAAAAAATGCTTGCGTGTCAATTGGAGGTTAGTTAAAATGGTACTTAACGGCAAAAAAGCGCTAGTTACCGGGGCGTCCCGGGGCATCGGCCGGGCCATTGCGCTGGCCCTGGCCCGCGCCGGAGCGGATGTAGTGGTCAATTTCGCGCAGCAGGCGCAGGCGGCTGAAGAGGTAGTCGCGGAAATTAGGCGTCTGGGCCGGCAGGCATATTCTTGCCGCGCTAATGTCGCCGACTACGCGGAAGTGTCGGCCATGGTCCGGTTTGCGCAGGAGCAGCTGGGCGGGATCGATATTCTGGTCAACAACGCCGGGGTCACGCGCGATAACCTGGTGATGCTTTTACGCGACGAGGATTGGGACAGTGTCCTGGGGACCAATTTAAAGGGCGCTTTTTACTGCACCCGGGCGGTGGTTCGCTCCATGCTCAAATCCCGGTGGGGCCGGATCATCAACGTCAGTTCGGTGGTGGGGATAACGGGCAACGCCGGCCAGGCCAACTACGCCGCCAGCAAAGGCGGACTGGTTGCTTTTACCAAGTCGGTCGCCCGGGAACTGGGTTCGCGCAACATCACCGTCAACGCCGTGGCCCCGGGGTTTATTCTGACCGAGATGACGGAAAGCCTGCCGGCGGAAAGAAAAGAAAAAATGTTGTCCCAGATCGCCCTGGGACGGCTGGGACGGCCGGAAGAGGTGGCCCAGGTGGTCGTTTTTCTGGCCAGCGAAGCCGCCAGTTACATTACCGGACAAGTGATTGTGGTGGACGGTGGCATGAACATGTAGGTGTTGTTTCGGAAGGAGGTGAATGGTTTGTCGGTATTTGAAAAGGTAAAGGCGATTATTGTGGAGCAGCTGGGAGTCGACGAGGATGAGGTTACCATGGACGCTTCCTTTATCGAAGATCTCGGGGCTGATTCCCTGGATATTGTGGAGCTGGTCATGGCCCTGGAAGAAGAATTTGATATGGTCATCCCTGATGAGGATGCAGAAAAAATCCGCACGGTGGGTCAGGCAGTCAAATATATTCAGGATCACCTATAAAATGAAACCCGAAAGTCCCGCTCCCCTGGCGGGACTTTTTAAAATAATCGAGGAGGTTTCCTGGAAATTGCAGAAACGTGTGGTGGTTACTGGCCTGGGAATTGTTTCGCCCCTCGGCATAGGCATCGAGCGCTTCTGGTCGAACCTGACGGCGGGAGTTTCCGGAGTCGCCCGCATTACCCGCTTTAATCCGGAGGGTTATACCACCCAGATCGCTGCCGAAGTAAAGGATTTTGAGCCCGCGAATTATTTCGAAAAGAAAGAAGCAAGGCGCCTGGACAGGTTCACCCAGTTTGCCCTGGTGGCGACTCAAGAGGCTCTTGAAGATGCCGGTTTGGACCTGGAAAAAACTGATCGCGACCGGGTGGGTGTGATCCTGGGCAGCGGGATCGGAGGGATTGAAACGCTGGAAGAGCAACACAAGGTTTTAATGAGCCGCGGCCCCGACCGCATCAGTCCATTTTTTATTCCCATGATGATTGCCAACATGGGCGCCGGGCAAATCGCCATTAATTATGGTCTGCGGGGGCATAATGTAACTACGGTGAGTGCCTGCGCCTCCAGCAGCAACGCCATCGGCGACGCTTTCCGGCTTTTAAAGCAAGGGCTTGCCGACCTGGTGATCACGGGCGGTTCGGAAGCGCCCATTACGCCCCTGGCAATCGCCGGCTTTTGCTCCATGCGGGCTATGTCCACAAATAACACCGAGCCCCAAAAGGCCAGCCGGCCTTTCGACGCCAGGCGCGACGGCTTTGTAATTGGCGAAGGGGCGAGCATTCTCGTTCTGGAAACTTTGGAGCACGCTGTAAAAAGGGGTGCGCGCATCTACGCCGAAGTGGTCGGTTACGGGTGTACATGCGACGCGTACCATGTCTCCGCCCCCGACCCGGAGGGCAAAGGCGCCGCTTTGGCCATGGAGCTGGCCCTAAAAGAGGCAAATATCGCCAGTGAAGAGGTTGATTATATCAATGCCCACGGAACCGCCACTCCCTTGGGGGATAAGCTGGAAACGCTGGCCATTAAGCAGGTTTTCGCCAGATCCATCCACCGTCTGGCGGTAAGCTCAACGAAATCCATGACCGGGCACCTCTTGGGGGCCGCCGGCGGCCTGGAAGCGGCGGCCTGCATCCTGGCCATTGAAAGGGGCGTCGTTCCCCCGACCATCAATTACGAATATCCCGATCCAGATTGCGACCTGGATTATGTTCCCAACAAGGCGCGCTCCCTGCCTGTCGAGGTGGCCCTCTCTAATTCCCTGGGCTTCGGGGGGCATAATGTCTCTTTAATCTTTAAAAAATACCGCCGGTGAGTAAAAAATGGACGTTGAGCAGAATTTGCCTGCTTTGAAAGAAAAACTGGGTTTTCCCTGGCGTGACGAAAGCCTGCTCAGGCTGGCCCTGACGCATGGCTCTTTCACGTACGAGCAAAAGAAACCGGAGATTGAAGACAACCAGCGGTTGGAATTTTTAGGCGACGCGGTTTTGGAACTGGCGGTGAGCACTTATCTTTACCATAAATTTCCGGGGTATTCGGAAGGAGAGCTAACCAGATTACGCGCCGCGCTCGTTTGCGAACCGACGCTTGTAAAAGTGGCAAAAGAGCTTGACCTGGGCAAATGCCTGTTGATGGGGCGGGGAGAAGAGCGCTCCGGCGGCAGGGAGCGCCCTTCTATCCTGGCCGACGCTCTGGAGGCGCTTTTGGGCGCTGTTTACCTGGACCAGGGCCTGGAACGGGCCAGCAAGTTTATCCTGGCTTACCTCGAGCCGATCCTGGGGGATATTCTGGAAGGAAAGGCTACGCGTGACTACAAAACGGAGCTTCAGGAAATTCTCCAAAAAAAAGCTTCCGACCCCGTAAACTACGTGATTGTCAATGAAAAGGGGCCGGATCACGATAAAATATTTACGGCCGCAGTAGTTTACCTGGGAAGAGAGATTGGCCGGGGCGTAGGGCATTCCAAAAAGGAAGCCGAACAGCAGGCTGCCCGCCTGGCCCTGGAAAAATTAGGTTTGATCAGATAAATTCGGGAGGATCTTTATGTCGCTTCTTACGCACCTAAAGCAAAGCTTGCGCAAGACAAAAGGGAATCTGGTGGAGAAAATAGAGGGATTGTTAACGGGGCGGAGAAAAATTGAGGAGGGCCTTTACGAGGAATTAGAAGAAATTTTAATCCAGGCCGACGTGGGCCCGGACACGGCGGTAAGGCTTATTGAAGATTTGCGCGCCCGGATCAAGGAGCGCCGGATCAAGGAGCCGGAGCAGGTAAAGGCTGTGCTGCAGGAAATTATTGAGGCCGCCCTGGAAGACGAGGCGCGCCCTTTGAATATTGGCGGCCCTCCAACGGTAATTATGGTGGTGGGGGTAAACGGCACCGGAAAAACCACCACCATTGGCAAACTAGCCTACCATTTGCGCCGGAACGGGCAAAAAGTGGTGCTCGCCGCGGCGGATACATTCCGGGCGGCGGCCATTGACCAGCTGGAAATTTGGGGAAACCGGGCGGGAGCGGAGGTGATCAAGCACCAGGAAGGCTCCGATCCCGCGGCGGTGGCTTACGACGCCCTGCAGGCGGCCCGCTCGCGCAAGGCGGGTTTTTTGATTGTGGACACGGCGGGGCGCCTGCACACAAAGAGCAACCTGATGGAAGAATTGAAAAAAATAGGCCGCGTCCTCGGGCGGGAATTGCCGGGCGCTCCCCACGAAACGCTGCTGGTGCTGGACGCCACCACCGGCCAAAACGCCCTGGCGCAAGCGAAAATTTTTAAGGAAGCCGTCTGCGTAACCGGTATTGTCTTGACCAAGCTGGACGGTACGGCAAAAGGAGGCGTGATCATCGGGATCAAAGATGCGCTGGGGATACCGGTAAAATATATCGGCATTGGCGAGGGAATGGAAGATTTACAGCCTTTTTACCCGCAAGAATTTGTGCAGGCCCTGTTTACTTAAAACGGCCAGTAGTACACCCAGATATTAATATTTTCAAACTGGCCTTTTGTATAGCGGTTGTTAATCAACGTTCCGCGGAAAAGATAACCCAGGCTGTGGAAAGTGAAGTTTGCCTGGTAAGAAGAAGCCCTGGCCAAGTAGTAAAGACATTTTATTCCCAGGGAGCGGCATTTTTCCTGCAGCGACCGTAAAAGTGCGCTGGTCAGGCCATTGTTCTGGTGCTCGGGGAGAGTTAAGCAATGAACGATTTCCGCTCGCCCGTACTTTAAATCACACGCGGCGGAAGCCACGCCGGCGAGCTGGTCCCCCCGCCAGGCAGCCAGGTAAATATCTCCTTTCTTTATCGAAGAGGTAATCCCACCCGGGTTTTCCTGAAGCATTAAACTTAAAAACGGTGCGTCATTTTCTGTGGCCGGCCTGATTTTTATCCCGGCGGGCAAAGAGGGGGTTTCTTTTCTGGGGGAAGTAAGGATGCGGGAGAGCAGCCTTTGTTCTTTCGCCAAAGAAGAACTGAGGGCCCGCCCGGGCTTGGGGTAACCGGCCAGAAAACACCCCGGGACACCGGCAAAAAACCCGTCCACATATCCCTCCATAACAAACCTTTCGTTTTTTAATAAGTACAGGTCGTAGGGCCTCAACGGAAAGACGATTTTCCCCGCGCCATGCTTGCGCGCCAGTTCCCAGAGAAAACTGTAAAAGTTGTCTTTTACCGCTATTTCGTAATCCGTCACCCAAAGCAACTGGTTGCTTTTCTCCAGGCGAACCTGGACGCTAAACCCTTTTTCCTGGTAGACGTAACGGTAGTTGCTCTTTTGTCCAGCTGTCCGTTCGCGGGCATTGTTTTTCAGCACTTGCCTCACCCCCTTCTCTCGGATTAAAGAGGTGTCAATTTTTTCTGCTTACAACTCATTATATCATGTAGGTTGCCGGCGGGCAAATAATTTTTTTCTTTCGTATCCTGTTATATATTTTTAAAAAACAGGAACAATGACCACCAGAGGAAGGAAATCCTGCGCGCCAGGACGAATATATGAAGTTTAAATAGATTGGGGGTCTTTTGGAGTTCATGAGTGTACGGATAGCAATTATTGGTGGAACGGGGATTTACGATCCTCATTTGCTGGAGGACGTCAGAACCGAAAAGGTGGATACGCCCTTTGGGACAATTCAGGCAATGGTGGGCTGGTACAGGGGAAAAGAGGTTGCTTTTCTGCCTAGACACGGAGAGGAACACGTCATTCCTCCCCACCTGGTGAATTACCGGGCCAACATCTGGGGCTTAAAGCGCCTGGGGGTGAAAAACATCCTGGCCACGGCGGCGGTGGGCTCTTTAAACGCCGGGATGAAGCCCAGACAATTTGTCTTTGTGGACCAGTTTTTAGATTTTACCAGGTCCCGCCCCCAAACCTTCGTCGAAAAAGGCGTGGTGCACCTGGATATGACCGAGCCTTACTGTCCCGAACTAAGAAAGCTTTTGGCGGAGAGCGCAAAGGAAATCGGCTTGGACTATCACTTTGGGGGCACCTACGTTTGCAGCGAGGGTCCCCGTTTTGAAACACCCGCGGAAATCCGTATGTTCCGGCACTTCGGAGGGGACGTGGTGGGGATGACCAGCGTTCCGGAGGTCGTCCTCGCCCGGGAAGCGGGGATCTGTTACGCCACCATCGCCACGGTGACTAATTTCGCCGCGGGAATTTCCGTGCGGCGGCTTTCGCACCAGGAGGTGGTGGACGTGATGAGCGAGAATCTGGATAACATCCGCAGGCTAATTTTAAACGCCGTCGCCCGCCTGGATCCCGAACGGACCTGCCTGTGTCAGGAAATGCTGTTCGATCCCGCCCTCGTTGACCAGGGTGGAGCGTAAAGGACGTTGACGGGAGTTGTCTGTTGTATGGAAACCATGCGCTGGGAAAGCGACACGCTGGTGCTTTTAGACCAGACCAGGCTGCCGCTGGAGCTAAAATATATCTATTGCCGGGATCACCACCAGGTGGCAGAGGCGATTCGCAATTTAAGGGTGCGGGGGGCGCCGGCCATCGGGGTGGCTGCCGCCTACGGCCTGGTGCTGGGGGTGGATGCGGCAAGATGTTCTACACGCCGGGAATTTCTTGAGCGGGCCAGGGAAGTCGCCGGCGAACTTGCCCTTACCCGGCCGACGGCGGTCAACCTGAGCTGGGCGTTAAGGCGCATGCTGGACCGGCTGGAAAATGCTCCAGAAAGTGATCCAGGAGCGTTGCGCGGGATCCTGCTGGCCGAGGCGCACGCCATTTTCGTTGAAGACCTGGAAACAAACCGGGCCATCGGGCGTTTTGGCCAGGAACTTATCCCTTCTGGAGCGCGTATTCTCACCCATTGCAATGCGGGCGCCCTGGCCACGGCCGGCTATGGAACCGCCCTGGGGGTAGTGAGAGCGGCGACCGCCGCCGGAAAAAAAGTCAGCGTTTTTGCCAGTGAAACCAGGCCGCTGCTCCAGGGAGCGCGTTTGACCACCTGGGAAATGCTCCAGGAAAAAATTCCCGTCACTTTAATTGCCGACAATATGGCCGCCAGCCTGATGGCCAGAGGCGGGGTGGATCTGGTTATTGTCGGCGCGGACCGCATCGCCGCCAACGGAGACGTAGCCAATAAAATTGGTACGTACGGCCTGGCCGTGCTGGCCGAGGCGCACGGTCTCCCTTTTTACGTGGCCGCGCCGCTTTCCACTGTGGATTTCTCCCTCGCCGAAGGAGGGCAAATTCCCATTGAGGAAAGAGACCCCGCCGAAGTCACCCACCTGGCGGGCCGGTCGGTAGCCCCGCCCGGCGTACGAGTGTGGAACCCTGCCTTTGACGTTACCCCCGCCCGGCTGGTGACGGCCGTGATCACCGAGCGCGGCGTGGCCTATCCCCCGTATGGAGAATCTTTGGCCCGCCTGTGCAAATAGCTGGCCGCGGGCGGAGGGAGAATAAGCACACCTTGGTTGAGAGGGGTCGAGCACATGCCAAAGTATATTGTCCGGGACATCCGCCTGGCGCCGGATGGGTCCACCAAGATTGACTGGGTCCGCGCGCACATGCCCGTACTCAACGTGATCCGCCGGGAATTTGAACGCGAACAGCCCTTTGCCGGTGTGCGCATCGCATTGAGCATCCACCTGGAAGCGAAAACAGCCTACCTGGCGAAAGTTTTGCGGGCCGGCGGGGCGCAGGTAGCGATTAGCGGCTCCAATCCCCTGTCCACCCAGGATGACGTGGCGGCTGCGTTAGCTGAGGAGGGAATGAATGTCTACGCCTGGTACAACGCCACCGAAGAAGAGTACAAGGAGCACCTCCTCCACGTTCTGGATACCCGCCCGCACGTGATTATCGACGATGGCGGGGACCTGGTCCACCTCCTGCATACCGAGCGCAGGGAACTGGCTGCAAGCGTTTGGGGAGGATGCGAGGAAACCACCACTGGCGTTTTACGCCTGCGGGCAAAAGAGCGGGCGGGAAGTTTGTTGTTCCCCATGCTGGCGGTGAACGACGCTTTAATGAAGTACCTGTTTGACAATCGCTACGGCACGGGGGAATCGGTTTGGGCGGGCATTATGCGTACAACCAACCTGGTTGTGGCCGGAAAAACGGTGGTGGTTTTTGGCTACGGCTGGTGCGGCAAGGGAGTGGCCAGGCGCGCGGACGGGCTGGGGGCGCGCGTGGTGGTTTGCGAGGTGGACCCCGTCAGGGCCGTCGAAGCGCATATGGACGGTTACCAGGTAATGACGGGGGAACAGGCGGCCGGCATAGGCGATTTTTTTGTTACCGTTACCGGCTGCCGGGACGTGATTAACGAGCGGCATTACCGGCTGATGAAAGACGGAGCCGTTTTGGCCAACGCCGGTCATTTTGACGTAGAGATCAATAAGCACGATTTAAAAAGATTATCCGTTTCCCGCCGCATAGTGCGGAAAAACATCGAAGAATACACTCTTTCCGATGGCCGGCGCCTCTACCTGCTGGCGGAAGGCCGCCTGGTCAACCTGGCCGCCGGCGACGGCCACCCGGCGGAAATTATGGATATGTCTTTCGCCCTGCAGGCCCTTTGCGCCAGGTACATTTGCCAGCAGAAGGAACGGCTGGAAAGGAGGGTCTACCCGGTGCCGCAAGAAATTGACCGGCGGGTGGCCGAACTGAAACTGGAATCCCTGGGCATCGCGCTCGATCGCTTGACGAAAGCACAGGAAGAATACATTTTCCCGGCGGGTTAAACCAAACTTGAAAAGGCGGGACGAAAAAATGTCGATTGCCGCGGAAAAGGTGAGGGAACAATTGGCCAGGTACGGTTTGAAAATGGCCGCCAGCGGGCTGGTCGCCGGCCCCTGGGGAAATATTTCTGCGCGGGTGCCGAAAGAAGAGCTGTTTGTGATCACGCCTACCGGCCTGCCGTACGGCGAACTGGCCGGCAAAGATATGGTGGTTTTAAATATGCAGGGGGAAGTGGTGGAGGGAGTGCACCCTCCTTCCAGTGAATACATGCTGCACCAGGCCATTTATCGGGCGCGGCCGGAGGTAAACGCCGTTATGCACACCCACAGCATTTACGCCAGCGCCCTGGCCGTCGCTAGAAAACCAGTCCCGCCGATCTTAGAAGATCTCGTGCAGATGGTAGGCGGGGGAGTCCCGGTGGCCCCTTACGCCCGGGCGGGCACCCCGGAACTGGCCAGGGTCGCCGCCGAAACTCTGGGTTCCCTGGGGGCCGTATTGCTGGCCAACCACGGGGTGGTCGGCGTGGGCCGGACCCTGGAAGAAGCATTCATTGTCTGCCAGATTGTGGAGAAGGCAGCCTGCGTATATATTTGGGCCTGCCTGGCAGGGGAGGCGGCCGCCCTGCCGCCGGAGGAAGTGAAGATCCTGCGCGATCATTACCTGCTTAGTTACGGACGACACCTTCTGCGCGAAGCGCCTTTCCACCGGCAGGGCCGGTAATTTTGTTTTGTAATTTTATAGGGGTGAGGTTGATTTTGAAAATATTAATCGAAAAAGCCGACATTATTACCATGGAAACCCCGGAAGCGGTGATTAAAAAGGGGGTTATCGCCATCAACGGCGGGCGCATTAGCCACGTCGGGGAGCAGGGGACGCTGCCGGCGGATTTTACCGCGGAGAAGGTGATTGACGGCACCGGGATGATGGCCTTGCCCGGTTTCGTAAACTGCCACACCCACGCGGCGATGACGCTTTTCCGCGGTTTTGCCGACGACCTTCCTTTGATGCAGTGGCTGGAAGAAAAAATCTGGCCGCTGGAGGCCGGTTTGCAAAAGGAAGATATATACTGGGGTACCCTTTTAGCCTGCGCAGAAATGATCCGTTCCGGCACCACCACCTTTGCCGACATGTATTTTCACATGGGGCAGGCGGCCCGAGCGGTGGAAGAGGCGGGCCTGCGGGCCAGCTTGTCCCGGGGGATGATTGGGACCGCTCCGGGCGTCGGTGCGGGAGAGCTTCCCCCGCTGGAATACAGCGTTGAATTTGCCAGGCGGTGGCACGGGGCCGCCGGCGGGCGCATCACCGTTATGCTGGGCCCGCACGCTCCTTATACCTGTCCCCCTGATTTTATGCGGAGGGTTATTAAGGCCGCGCACGATTTTGGACTGGGCATCCACATTCACCTTGCGGAAACGGCCGGGGAAGTGGAGGATATGAAACGCCGCTACGGGAAGACCCCCGTTCAATTGATGGACCAGCTAGGCCTGTTTGAACTGCCGGTGCTGGCCGCGCACTGCGTCCACCTGGAGGAAAAAGATATAGAAATCCTGGCTTCCAAAAAAGTAGGCATTGCCCACAATCCCCAGAGCAATATGAAACTGGCCAGCGGGATTGCCCCGGTGGCCAAACTGGTGGCGGCAGGCGCAGTAGTCGGGCTGGGCACCGACGGGGCGGCCAGCAACAACAACCTGGATATGCTTGAAGAGATGCGCACAGCGGCGCTCCTGCAAAAGGTGGCGACCGGAAATCCCGTCGCCCTGCCTGCCTTCGATGCTCTTGCCATGGCCACGGTGAACGGGGCGAAGGCCTTGGGGCTGGGGGAAGAGGTGGGACTGCTCAAGCCGGGTTACCGGGCCGACATCATCCTGGTGAGCATGCAAAAACCGCACCTGTGCCCCCGTCACGATCTGGTGGCTCATCTGGTTTACTCGGCACAGGGAGCGGACGTCGAAACAGTCCTGGTAGACGGCAGGGTGTTGATGGAGAAGCGGAAATTGCTGACCATTGATGAAGAAGAAGTAATGAGCCAGGCTGAAAAGCGTGCGCAAAGGCTGGTGAACCGCCCAAAATAGTTATGTGGTTGAGACGGGGGGCGATCATGCTGCTGAAAAGATTCTTGTCGCTTAAAAAAATTAGTATTTAGCAATGCCGGCTTCCTTGAGGCGCCGATAGATAAAACGGCGCGCCTCCTCCGCAGGCGTTTCCTCTAAATCTTCCAGGCGCATCAGGTCGGGCGTCAGGCGAGCCAGAAAAATACCTTGCCCCTGGCGCTCGATGACAAGGTAGAGATTATTTTTTTGTTCAACGGGGACCACGTAATCTCCTTTGGGCGTGGTGTAAACGGGGATGATATCCCGGTTGTCTAGAAAAAATTCTACCGCCTCGTTTATTGTGATCAATTTAAATGCTTACCTCCTTTGGTGCGGCTGGTAAATTGGCAGCCCGAGCATAAAAAGCAGGTACAAAAAACTTGCTCGTCAAGGGTATTGCATGCTTTAATATTATATCTGTTTTCAGGACAGGGACACAAGCGCAACTTTTTTATGTTGCCCGTTCTTGGTGCGGCCCTTGCTTGTTTTAAGCTTATCCTCGAAAAAGAAAAAACAACTTAAAGCAGGAGGGAAATGCAGATGGGGCAGGTCGGAAAAGTAAGTCCGGTGAAGCTGCTGGCGGGGTTGATCACTGCCGATTTGCTTCTTTTTGCGGCCGTAAAAGAACGGTTGGAAAAAGTGTGGGGGCCGGTGGACTGTGTAAGTGAAATTATGGATTTTAATTACACGCGGTATTACGAAGAAGAAATGGGAAGCCCGCTCTACCGTCAATTTATCAGCTTTCAAGAGCTCGTTGATCCCGGCTCTCTCGCCCCCAGAAAGCTTTTCACTAATTCCTTGGAAAATGAACTTGCTGCGGATGGAAAAAGGAGAATTAATATCGATCCCGGCTACCTTGCGCCGGCTAAGCTGGTTTTGGCCACCACTAAAGACCGCGCCCACCGCATATATTTAAGGGACGGAATTTACGCGGAGGTTACCCTGCTCTATTACCGCGGCCGCTTCACGCCTTTACCGTGGACGTACCCCGATTACCGCACGAGTGGTTACCATCAATATTTTCTTCAGGTTCGGGAAAAATGTTTACGGCAGACGAAAGGATTTTCCCGGGGAACATCGAAAACCTAAGATGAGGTTTAGTATACACGGTAAACAATTAGTATATATTTACTTGCGGAAGGAGTAAACAAAAAGATACCTAAATTTATAAATAATTTAGGCTTTTTGAGATGGTATGAATTTTGCATGGGTTATGGATATTAAAGAGTTAATTTTTAGTTTTTTTATTAATTGATGAATCCTTTATTTTAATTTAATTTAATTTTATTTTAATTTAATAAGGTGAAAAAACAAAACGGAGGTTGAAACGATGGCGGAAGTAAAACCAGAAGAATTGAAAATGATTCGGGAAAGCAAACTTTATTATCCGGATCCCGAAAAGACCAGGAAAACATCTCTGGGCAGCGTGGATGCTTTTAATGCCTTGTTGCGCAGATCCTGGGAGGACCCGGCAGGGTTTTGGGCCGACGTGGCCAGCGAGTTGACCTGGATCAAGCCGTGGGAAAAAACAATGGAAGGAAAGTTGCCCCACTTTAAGTTTTTTGTGGATGGGGTGATGAACCCCTGCTATAACCTACTGGACAGGCACATCGAGAAAGGGGCCGCCAACCGGTTAGCGCTGATCTGGGAAGGAGAAAAATACGAAACAAAATTTTTCACCTATCGTATGCTTTTGGCGGAAGTAAACAAGTTTGCCAACGTGCTTAAAGACTTCGGCCTGAAAAAAGGTGACCGAGTGGCCATCTTCATGCCCAATCTGGCCGAGACGGTGATTGCGGTTTTGGCCTGCTACCGTCTGGGGGTTCTCTTCAATACCGTTTTTTCTGGTTTTTCCGTCAGAGCTTTACGGGACCGTTTAATTAACTACGAGCCGCAGGTGATCGTCACCTGCGACGCTGGTTACCGCCGGGGCAACCTGATTCCTTTAAAAGTCAAGGTGGATGAAGCAATTGAAGGCATGGAAGGCATTAAGTCGATCATTGTGGTCGACAGGGCGGGAACGGAAGTTAAAATGCAGGAGGGGCGCGACTACTGGTGGCATGAACTGATGAGCCGGGCCGGCATCGAGTGTCCGCCGGAGCCCATGGAGGCGAACGAACCGGGGCTGGTTTTCTACACCAGCGGCACCACCGGGAAACCGAAGGGAATTGTACACTCCAGTGTTGCCTTTGTGGTAAACAATTATGTGTATACGAAGTACCACATGGATCATCACCCCGACGACATGTTCTGGTGCACTGCGGATATCGGATGGCTGACCATGCACATCTGGGGGATCGTCGGCGCCCTGGTCAACGGCGTAACCACCATCTTTTACGAAGGCGCCCTGGACTACCCTAAACCCGACCGCTTCTACCAGATTATCCATAAGTACCGCGTGAATAAGCTGTTCACCGCCCCGACGGCCATCCGGATGCTCATGCGCTACGGCGAAGATTACATGAAACCTTACGACCTGTCCTGCCTGGAAGTAATGTCAGTAGTGGGCGAGCCGTTTAATCCGGAGGCGTGGCTATGGGCTTACGAGAAGCTGGGGAACAAGAAAATGTGCATCAACAACACCTGGGGCCAGACGGAGACTGCCGGCTGCCCGCTGGCCGGCGCGGCCTGGCTGACTGCCATGAAGCCCGGTTCCTGCGGCATCCAGTTCCTGGGCGCGGAGCTGGAAGTGGTGGACGATGAGGGGAACCCTGTGCCTCCGGAGACTCCGGGCAACCTGATTATTAAGCGGCCCATCCCGATGATGGTCCGGACGTTGTGGAAAGAGCCGGAAAGGTATATCCGGGAGTATTTCAGCCAGATCGAAGGCTGCTATTTTACCCACGACGCGGCCATCAAGGACAAAGACGGGCATTTCTGGGTCACCGGACGCATCGACGACGTCTTTAACGTTGCCGGTCACAGGCTGAGCACCATGGAAATGGAAAGCGCCATCATCCAGTGCGAGGGGGTGGCCGAAGCGGCGGTCATCGGCGTACCGGACGAGATCAAGGGCCTGGTCCCGGTGGCTTTTGTCACCCTGCGGCAGGGTTACGAGCCCAGCACTGAGATGGAAAACAAGATCAAAGAGAGCATCATCGAGAACATAAGCAAAATCGCCGTGCCGAAAGCTATTTACTTTACGAACGTAATGCCCAAAACCCCCAGCGGGAAAATCATGCGCCGCTTGCTGAAAGAAATTGTAGTGGAAGGGGATATTAAAGGAGACATTACTGGCCTGGAAGATATTGGCGCAGTTGAAAAGATCAAAGAAATAGTAGGCGCCAAAAAGTAGGAGTTCACCAAAAAACCGTAAGGAGGAGAAAGAAAATGCCCCGTGTCCCCAACATGACTGATTACGATAAAACGTACGCGGAATTTAAATGGGAAGTCCCTGCATACTTTAATTTTGCCCGGGACGTTTTTGACAAGTGGGCCGAGGATTCCGCCAAGCTTGCCATGTGGTGGATTGATGATTACGGAAACGAGCGGAAAATTACCTATGCGGAATTTAAAAGGCGCTCTTCCCAGATGGCCAATGTCTTGCGGGCGAACGGAGTACAGAAGGGGGACGTCGTGCTTTTAATTATGCCCCGTCTGGTGGAATGGTGGGAAACGAATCTTGCCTGCATTCGCCTCGGGGCGGTGGTGGCGCCGGGTACGACGATGCTGACGGCCAAAGACATCAAATACCGGCTGGAGATGTCCGACGCCAGGTGTATTGTTTGCGACGAGGCGATCGCGGAAAAAGTGGATGAAGTAAAGGGCGCCGCGCCGAAATTAAAGACGCTCATTGTCGTCGGCTCAAAAAGAGAAGGCTGGATCAACTACGAAGAAGCGGTGAGCAGCGCCTCGCCCGACTTTGAAGCGGCCGATACAAAAAGCGACGATCCCTGCATTCTATATTTTACTTCCGGTACCACGGGGATGCCGAAAATGACCCTGCACACGCACGCCTCGTACCCCATCGGGCACATTATTACGGGTAAGTACTGGCACGACCTGGGTCCAGACGATATTGACTGGACTTTAACGGATACCGGCTGGGCCAAGGCGGCCTGGGGCAGTCTTTTCAACGCCTGGAACCAGGGGGCGGTAATTTTCGTGCACCACACTCCCAAATTCAGCGCCCAAAGGTCGCTGGAGATCCTGGCAAGCTACCCGATCACCGTTTTGTGCGCACCGCCCACTGCTTTTCGGATGTTTATCCTGGAAGATCTCTCTAAATACAAGTTTCCCACTTTAAGGCACTGCGTTTCCGCAGGCGAGCCGCTTAATCCGGAAGTAATCGAAGTTTGGGAAAAAGCGTTCGGGCTGACCATCCGGGAGGGTTACGGGCAGACGGAAAGCGTGTGCCTGGTCGGTACCTTCCCGCCCCTGGCTGTCAAACCGGGATCCATGGGGAAGCCGTCGCCGGGCTTTTATGTGAGCGTGGTTGACGAAAACGGCAACGAACTGCCTCCCGGAAAAGAAGGGGACATCGCCGTGCGCGTCAAGCCCGAGCGGCCGGTCGGGCTCTTTAAAGAGTACTGGAAGGACCCGGAGCGCACAGCGGCCTGTTACCGGGGCGACTGGTACATTACGGGCGACCGGGCCTACAAAGATGAAGACGGCTACCTGTGGTTCGTGGGCCGCGCCGACGACGTAATTCTTGAGGCTGGCTACCGGATCGGGCCTTTTGAAGTGGAAAGCGCGCTCATCGAACATCCAGCGGTGGCCGAATCGGCTGTAGTTTCCAGCCCCGACGAAATCCGGGGAGAGGTGGTCAAGGCATTCGTGATTTTGGCCCCCGGCTACGAACCAAGCGAGCAGCTGGTGAAGGAACTTCAGGAGCACGTGAAAAAGGTTACCGCCCCGTATAAATATCCCAAGAAGATTGAATTTGTCGACTCCCTGCCCAAGACCATCAGCGGAAAAATCCGCCGGGTAGAACTGCGCGAGCGGGAGTGGGCCGGAAAGCGCAGGTAACCAGGCAGGCAAAAAATTGCTCGGGGCAGTTTAAGGTGTGTCGCCGCGGTTGTCTTCTTCGGTAGAATAAAAAGGCAGGAGCAAAGAAGCTTTCCTTTTTCCCTCCTGCCTTTGCTTTTTGTAGATTTCAACGCGGCCTATTTTTATTTATTTTTCTTATTTTGCGGAAAGGCGGCCAGCCGCCTTAATTTTTGGTAGATTTCAACCACCTGTTTTTTCGTTTCTTCCAGGGGGCCGTCATTGTTAATGACGAAGTCCGCTAACTTCAATTTTTCACTTAAAGGGTCCTGAGCGTTTATTCTGGCCCTGGCTTCGTTCTGACTAAACCCCCGCTCCAGCATGCGCTGCAGTTGCGTTTGGGGGCTGGCATAAACCACAATAACCTTTTCTACCATTTTTTGCGCGCCTGTTTCCGTTAGCAAAGGGATGTCTTTGATGATTAAGGCGCGGGGGTTTTCGCTTAAGATTTGCTCCGTTATTTTTTTGTCTTCTTGAAACACTTCGGGATGAATTATTTCATTGAGTTTTTTTAACTTTTCCGGCGCGTTGAAAACCAGCTCTCCCAATTTTTGACGGTTGAGTGTTAAATCAGAATTTAAAATTTCCTTGCCAAAATACTCCACAATTTCCTTCCAGGCCTTCCGGTGCGGTTTCACTACTTCCCGGGCCAGCGCATCAAAATCAACGACGTGCGCCCCTAATTCTTTAAACATTTTGGAAACGGTGCTTTTTCCCGTAGCGATGCCGCCGGTAAGCCCAACGATCAAGATCTACACTCCCCTCCAAAGTTTTGTTCGTCCCCTTCGCAGCCTGCCCACTTATTAAAAAGCTTTGTTAATTAGTATATTTTGCTTTAGTCTTCCTCGCACGCAAGCAGTTGGGCAGGATCGGCCTTCTCGTAATAATGTCGCGAAAATTCCTCGAAAGTTAAGCCCAGAGCATTGGCCCATTTTTGCGCCACGCATAGGCGGGGAGTCTGTTTTCCCTGTTCGATGGCGAGCAGCTCCGCCACGGTGAGGCCCGTGCAGACCGCCATTTGGGCGGCCGTAATGCCTTTGCTTTTCCGGACTTCGCTAAGGCTCACTGGACATCTCCCCTTTGTCAAAAATGATGAAGGCAATTTTTCTTCCAAGCACAGATTTCTATGCTTAAATAACCACATTTCAAAAAATTAGTCAATACCGGGACAAGAAGAAACAGTCAAAAGGTTCTGGGCAGCTTTTCCGGTTATTTATCTTCCCGTTTACGGACGGGAGAAGGCAGAGGAGGGGCAAAGCGACGAAGCGCCTCTTCTTTTTCACCTCCCGTTCTGAGGTTGCTGTGCCGGTAGCCGTAGGCGAAATAAACGACCAGGCCAAGCGCCACCCAGAGCACGAAGCGAAGCCAGGTAAGTGCAGGCAAGTTGACGGCCAGATAAAGGGCGGCGCCAAAAGAGGCCAGCGGGATCCAGGGTGCGCCAGGCACTTTGAAGGGGCGCGGCAGGTCTGGACGGGTGCGCCGCAGGACTAAAAGGCCGCTGGAGACGGCCATGAAAGCGGTGAGGGTGCCGATGTTGGCCAGCTCGGCCACGATATTAATGGGAAAAAGGGCCCCGATCACGGCAACCACGGCACCGATGAACAGGCTGTCGATTACGGGTGTGTGCAGGCGCGGGTGCACCCAGGAAAATATCGGAGGGAGCAGGCCGTCGCGGGCCATGGCGAAAAAGATCCTGCTCTGCCCGTACATGGTTACCAGCATGACGGAAGTAAGCCCCGCCAGAGCGCCAATGGCGGTCAGCGCCGAGCCCCAGCGCAAACCCGTAGAGAGCAAGGCAAAGGCCATGGGCGAAGGGGTGTTGAGGGCGGAATACCTGACCACGCCGGTGAGCACGGTGGCGACGCTGATGTAAAGGAGGGTGGCCAGGGAAAGGGAAAGGATAATTCCCAGGGGGAGGTCGCGGCGGGGGTTTTTAACTTCCTCAGCGGCAGTGGAAACCGCATCAAAGCCGATAAAAGCAAAAAAGATAATGGCTGCGCCGTGAAATATGCCCGCCACGCCAAAAGGGAGGAAAGGCTGCCAGTTGGCAGGATCGACATACCTGGCCCCCAGAAAAATGAAAAGAAGGAGAACCCCGACTTTTAGGGCGACGATGATCTTGTTGGCCACGGCACTGTGCTGGGTGCCGGAAATAATGAGGACGGTCACCAGCCCGGCGATAAGAAGGGCCGGCAAATTAATCAGGCCGCCGGCAAACGGGGAAGTGGTAAAGGCCGGCGGGAGGTTGACGCCGGCGGATTGCAGCAGGTTGACAAAGTATCCGCTCCACCCGATGGAAACTGCCCCTGCCGCCACCACGTACTCCAGTACCAGGTTCCAGCCTACCAGCCAGGCTAATAATTCACCCAGCGTGGCGTAGGTAAAAGTGTACGCGCTGCCCGCAACCGGAATGGCGGCGGCCATTTCCGCATAAACCAGAGCGGCGAGCCCGCTGGCCAGACCCGCAACAACGAAGGAAAGGATAACTCCCGGTCCGGCGTAGAAGGCCGCGGCCACGCCGGTAAGCACAAAAACGCCCATGCCGACAATGGCACCCAGGCCCAACGCCGTTAAGTCAAAGGGGCCAAGGATTTTTCTCAAACGATGGGGCCCTGTTTCTTTTTCGGCCGCCAGTTGTTCGATCGACTTGATGCGCCAGAAAGCCATGATCTTCTCCTTGAGAACTTCAATCTGAGTCTGTAGGAAGCGGCGTGTTCATTTTGATCTTGCGTGGACATTTTTTAAATTCATCTCATTGTAACATTTAATATGCTCCCGAGCGCATCTTTTTAAACCTGTACCTTATTGATTTGGGCCCGTGAAATCGAAAACTACCCTTCCTTCTTCATTGAGCCTTAGGGCGGCGTTAAATATTTTTCCGGCCTGGGACCGAAAGCCTTTGAGCATTCCCGTGCGGCCCTTTTTAAGCAGGGCTTTGGCCTGGGCGGAGCTGATTTTTTTGCCGGCGATTTCCTTCCAGATAACAAACCGGCAGCCGTCCTTCCAGCCAGTGCAGCCGTAGCCTTTGGGGAACTCAACCACGTCTTTCGTGCACAGCGGGCACTTGCCTAGAATTTCTTTATACAAATAATTTTCTGCGCCTGCCACGAGGTCTTGGCTTTTCACCGTTTGCACAATATGGGCAGTAAAATCCTTGATTGCCGCCAGCCATTGCTCCGGTTTTTGTTGCCCGGCTTCGATCTCGAAAAGACCCTGCTCCCAGCGGGCGGTTAACTCCGGTGATTTTACCTCTTCGGGGACCAGGTCAATCAGCGCTTCTCCCTTGGCGGTGGGGACGAGTACCTTTTTCTGGCGCTTTACGTAGCCTACCTGAATCAAGCGCTCGATGATCGCCGCCCGGGTGGAAGGGGTGCCGATGCCGCCGGCGGCCTTGAGGATGTCCTGCATCTCCTTATCCTCAAGGAATTTTCCCGCCTTTTCCATCGCCGCCAATAAAGTTGCCTCGGTATAACGGGGCGGGGGTTTGGTTTGCTTCTCCAGGGGCTCTATTTCGGCAAGCAAAACCTGTTCCCCGGCGGTCAGGGGCGGGAGGTTTTGCTCTTCTTCGTCTTTTTTCTCGAAGACGCTGTAAACCTTTTTCCACCCCCGTTCCAATTCGACCTTGCCCCGGGAGAGAAAAGTTTCCTGGCCGGCCGTAGTTATTACGCGGGTCACGTTATACCTGGCGTCGGGATAAAAAATAGACAGCAAGCGCCGGGCCACCAGGTCGTAAACGATTTGCTCGTGTCTGTTTAAATTTGCCAGTTGGGGCTTTGTTTCGGTGACGATTATGGCGTGATGGTCAGTCACTTTCGCATCGTCCACGTAGCGCCTGGACAAGCGGGGGAAGTGCCCGGGGATTAACGGGCGGTATTCACCTGCCGCTTTTAAGGCGGCGATCCTTTTCTGGATGGTTGCCGCCAGCAGGGAAGAAAGGTGGCGACTTTCCGTGCGCGGGTAAGTGATTAGCTTGTGCCTTTCGTAAAGCGCCTGGGCCGCCTGTAGGGTTTGCCCGGCGGTAAGCCCGTGTTTCTGGTTGGCTTCCTTTTGCAAATCGTTTAAATTAAAGAGGAGCGGCGGCGGTTCCTTAACCTCCTTTTCCTCCACGGAAGTGACGAAGCAATTCCCTGCTTGCCGGCAAGCTTCGACAACTTCCCGGGCCGCCTCGACGCTGGCGAACTTTTCCACTTCTCCGGCAAACCATTTTCCCCGGTATGTTTCCCCGCCCTCTTTGCGGAAGATGGCCCATACTTCCCAGTATAAAGAGGCCCGGAAATTCCTGATTTCCCTTTCTCTTTGCACAATCAGAGCCAGGGTGGGGGTCTGCACCCGGCCCACGCTTAAAAGCTCCTTGTGCCTGCAGGTAAACGCGCGCGTCGCGTTAATGCCCACCAGCCAGTCAGCCTGGGCACGGGCCGCCGCCGCTGCTGCCAGGTCGTCCAGCGCGTGGTGCTCCCGTAAATTTTCCAGGGCAAGACGGATGGCTTCCGGAGTGGTTTCCCTTAACCACAGGCGCTTGACTTCTTTGGCGCAGCCGGCCAGGGTGTAAATGCGGCGAAAGATATTTTCTCCTTCGCGGCCGGCGTCGCAGGCATTGATGATGAGGCTCACTTCCGGCGACAGCAGCAAATTCTTTAGAATCTGGAACTGCCGCGCCGTTCCCGGAGTTACCTTCAGCCGAAAGTCTTCCGGGATAAAGGGGAGGGTGTTTAAGGACCACTTTTTCAGGGCCGGATCATAATCCTCCGGCTCGGCCAGTTCGACCAGGTGGCCGACGGCCCAGGAGATAATGAACCGGTCGTTTTCCAGGTAACCGTTTTTATCCCTGAACCGGCCCAGAACACTGGCTATATCGCGGGCCACCGAAGGTTTTTCCGTAATCATCAGCGTTTTCATAACGATCCCCAGACATTTCTCCAAACATAAGAAAGGCTACCTGTCCGTACTGCCAAAACCCCCGTGTCCTTTGTCCGCCAGCTCTTTTGTCTCTACAAAAACCGCTTCGTAAACCGGTTTGACGCAAATCTGGGCGATCCCTTTCTCCTTGCTGAGCACCCTGGCTTCGTCGCCGAAATTAAACACCTTGATTTTTATTTCGTCCGTATAATCGCTGTCTAAGGTCCCCCAGTAGGCTACCACATCCTGCTTGAAGGCGTAGCCGCTCCGCGGCCTGATTTGCAGTTCGTAGCCCGGGGGAAGTTCTACAGCCAGGCCGGTTCCTAAAATTACGCTGCCGCGGGGCGGTACTACCGCTTCTTCAATGGGATAGACGTCGTAGCAGGCGCTTTCGCTAGTCCCTTTGGCAGGCATTTTCGCCTCCGGGTGGAGTTTTTTAACTTTCACCACGACGGCGCCTGGCCTGGGCCGGGGGGAGCCTTCTTGTTCGTGGACAGACAAGCGTTGATCACCTCTTCTTAAAAAAATGCGTAAGTGACGCCGGCGTACTCGGCGGCAGGAAAATTGCTGTCGTACGCGATGTCGTCAAAAACGACGGGTATCTTTTTCTGAAATTCCAGCAGGGTAGGAATGGCGATCTGCCTTATTTGGGGGTGGGCCTGGGGACTGCACCGGAGCTTAAAGAAATGCCTCCACTCCCGCAGGTTATAAGTGACCACAATTTCGCTTTTTAAGTCACCGGGCAGGACCCCCCGGGCCTGTTCCGGCCTGGCCCCCAGCAGAAGGAGTGCCCGGTAGGCGTGCGCGGCGGAAGCCATAGCTTCTTTCCAGATTTCGTACTCTTTGCTGTCCTGCGGAAAATAATAAGGCCTGATGAAAACGATTTGCCCTTGATAATTACAATACCTCGTACTTTCCTGGGAATAGCTGGCGATCCGGTGGCGGACAATCTCGTGCGTGGTGCTTCTGTTGGTGATATAGATAACGGTGATCTTTTCGTGCTCAATAACGCTTTCGTGCCCTCTAATCAGCAAGTTGTGGACAAACCTTGCGGCGGAGCCCTCGCTGATCCGTTTTTCCGACTTATAGCAAATTCTCCCGTATTTTTCGATTCTTTTTAAAATCTGTTCGTTGATTTCGTCCTGAATGATCACCTGCGGGTCAACAATGGAAATTTCCACGCGCAAGCCCTCCCCTCGCCACTGCTTGTCCAGCTTATACCAACAATTATATTGGAATCAACGGTGGTTGTCGAGAGGTGTTTGTGCTATACTTTAAATCTAGGAAGAGGTGAAGAAGATGCAACCTAAAACGGTCGGTTATTATAAAATTGACGCGGAGAAGATCGGCAGGGGGTGGCATGAGCTCGGTCCCATCCGGCCGCCTAACGAGGGCAGGGATTGCTCTTTGCTGCTGCGGGTGACCAGGAACTGCCCCTGGAACCGCTGCGCGTTTTGCCGTACCTATAAAAACGAGCGTTACAGCGTGCGCAGCGTCGAAGAAGTAGTCGGCGACATTAAGGCGGTGAAGGCCCTGGCGGAAGAAATCAAGGCGGCCTCCTGGCGCCTGGGCTTTGCCGGAGAAATCAACGAAGAAGTTATTCTTGCCCTCATCAACTCCAATCCTGAACTGTACAGCGGGGAGCATAACGACACGACGCTGATTCAGTACCGCCTGCACAGCCTGGCCAACGTGGCGAACTGGCTGGCGACGGGGGCAAAAACCGTCTTTTTGCAGGACGGCAACACGCCGCAGATGCGCACCGCTGATCTGGTCACCATTTTAAACTATCTCAAACAGGCCTTTCCCACTGTAGAAAGGGTCACCTCGTACGCCCGGTCGAAAACCATCGCCCGCAAAACCGCCGAAGAGTTGCAGCAGTTGCGCCAGGCCGGTCTGGGCAGGCTGCATATCGGCCTGGAGTCGGGATGCGACGAGGTGCTGGCTGAGGTGGACAAAGGAGTAACTGCAGAAGAGCATATTCTAGCCGGAAAAAAGACAAAGGAAGCGGGGATTACCTTAAGTGAATATTTAATGCCTGGGCTGGGCGGAAAAAGGTGGTCGGAAAAACATGCCCTTGACTCGGCGCGCGTGTTGAGCGAAATAGATCCTGACTTCATCCGGCTCCGCACCCTCGTTCCCCGCCGCGGTACCCCGCTTTACGAGCGTGTTCTGTCCGGCGAGTTTGTGCCTCTTTCGGAAGACGAAATTGTGGCCGAGATCGGCCTCTTCGTCGAGAACCTGCATTGTCACGCCTACCTGGTCAGCGATCAGATGTGCAACCTGTTGTGGGAAATCGAGGGCCAATTGCCAGAAGATAAGCCGGCGATTCTGGAAAGGATCCGTCAATATCTGCAAAAGCCTTTGTTGGAAAGGCTCAAGATCCAGCTGCAAAGGCGTCTGTCAGCATATTTGGGCATTTACGGCCGGCTGGAGGGAAAAACGGCGGAAAAGGTCCAGCTGGCGATGGCGGCTCTCCAGAAGGAAGCCCCCGACGCCAGCCGGAAAGTTCAAGAAGCGCTGGACGCCCTCAAGCAGGCCTTTATCTAGGTTTCATCTTAAGTTTTTGCTTTCCGGACCGGGGTCGTTATCTTCTTCTTCAAGGGCTTTTTCGCCGGCCCGAACCAGCTTTTTGACCATGTTGCCGCCGATTTTCCCCGCTTCCCGGACCGTCAACTCCTCGCCCGGGTTGGCCAGGTCATCATCTAACCCCAGCTCGCGGGCGGTTTCCCATTTCAGTTTCTCCCGGGCGGCATCTTTGGCACCCGGTTTAACAGCGGGCTTTTTTCTGGCCATCTTCATCACCTCTTCCTTAGCATGTCCGCCGGAGAAATTTTTAATCAGGGAAGCTGTCTTGCCGGCGGCAGGGCGAGGCGTCGTTAAAAACGGCCCCCGTCCAGCAGGCTCCAGATCCTTTTGTCTTCCAGGCCCAGACAGAAGGGCAGGGCAAAGGGATGATTGAAAAAGGACATCAGTCGGTCCCCCAATCTTATGGTATAATATGAATAAATTGGTTAAATATGATATTTATGCTGTTTTATGTTTTGTTTTATGTTTCCCGGCGCTCTAAAAAATGGTTCAATGTAAGTCCGATTAAACCCAGCAGCGCCGTCACCCCCGTCAGCAGGTAGAGCCCGGCGCCCATTCCCATTCCCAGTCCGGCGGTAAGCCAGATGCTGGCCGCCGTGGTAAGGCCGCGAATGTGGTCCTTTTCCTTGAAGATAATTCCTCCGCCAATAAATCCCACGCCGCTGACAATTTGCGCGGCGACGCGCGCCGGGTCGCTGTTTTTGAACACCGTCTCCGTGCCCGCCACCGGAAAACCGTACATGCCGGTGATGGTAAAAAGCGCCGCACCCAGACAAACCAAAGTGTGGGTGCGTAAACCCGCTGGCTTATGCCGCTTTTCCCTTTCCAGACCGAAAAGGCTGCCCAGAAGAAAGGACAGCACGAGCCTGATCACCAACTCTACCTCTGTGTTCATGATTGTATCTCCCTGATTTTTTAAAATATTATTTCCGTTTTCAGGCCGGGTATATTGGGCGCACCCGAAGCAGCTTCCCGGCGTATTGAAGAAGGAAGAAAGAAGAAAGACGAGAGTTAACAAAAACTTAATCTGCCTGGTAGTTTATCTCGGGAATAATTTGCGCCCGTGATATAGACAATTGGACTCACCCGTGATTTTTGAGGAAGCCCGGGGTCGGAATAAAACAGATATCATCAGACTTGTCCCATCCTTTTGGAAGTGGTAAACTCTATTGTGAAAAAAGAGTTTATCTTTCCAGGGGGTAGTTGGAAATGTCCGGCACTCTGGGTCCGAGCGCGCAGAAAGTTCAAGAGGTTTTAGGCGCCCTGGGCTTTTCCGGGCAGGTGAAGGAGCTGCCGCAGACCACGCGCAGCGCTCGGGAGGCGGCCCAGGCCATTGGCTGCCGGGTGGAACAGATTGCTAAATCCCTTGTCTTTAAAGGCAAACGGACGCACTTTCCCATTCTAGTGATTGCCAGCGGCGCTAATCGTGTCAACGAAAAGAAGATGGCGGAGCTGGTTGCGGAGCCCGTGGAAAAGGCGGACGCTGATTATGTCCGTGAGCGTACCGGCTTTGTCATCGGCGGCGTTCCCCCGGTAGGTCACGGCGAGGAGCTAAAGACCTTTATTGACGAGGACCTGCTGTTGCACGAGGAAATCTGGGCGGCCGCCGGTAACCCGTACGCGGTCTTTAAACTCACCCCGGCAGAACTGGTTAAAATGACGGGCGGCCGCGTTATCTCGATCAAATAAAGAATAAAAAAAAAAATAAGAAATTAAGGGAAATATCTTTCACTTCTGGGAGGCATGGAGATGAGATTCATCATTGACCCCCCGGTTTTTGAAACCTTACCCACCGTTTGCATCGGGGTGGTGGTGGCCAGAGGGCTTAACAACCGGGGAAAAACAAAAGAAATTACGGAATTGCTCAAAGAAGCCACGGCAGCAGCGAGGGCCAGGTACGCAGGGGTTAATTTAAAGGAGCACCCTGCACTCCTCTGCTACCGGGAGGCTTTTCGAAAACTGGGCTTTAACCCAAACAAGTTCTTGAGCTCGGTGGAAGCCCTCCTCTCCCGGGTGGTCAAGGGAGGAGAACTTCCGGACATAAATGACGTGGTGAATCTGGTCAACGCTGTCTCACTGAAATATGCCGTCCCCATGGGCGCCCACGACCTGGGCTCCATCACAGGAGACATTATGGTTCGCTACTCTAAAGAAGGAGAGAAGTTTACTCCCTTCGGCCAGACCGAACCCGAAATCGTTCCGGCGGGAGAACTGGTTTACGCCGACGAGCAGGAAATCAGGACCAGGCGCTGGATCTGGAGGCAAAACGAGCGGGGGAAGGTTACCGCTCACGCGCAGGACATTTTCTTTCCCATCGATGGTTTTTCCGACGGCAACCGAGACTCTGTTTTGCAGGCGCAAAAAGAGCTGTCCGCGCACCTGGAAAGGTTTTTTAGGGTTCAGCCGAAGCAGTATTTTTTGGAAAAAAATAATTATTTCGCGACACTGGATGAGTAACCGCACAGCCTTTTAAGACAATCTGCCCGCCTGTATTTTCGTGTATTTTTAAGCAAAACCCCCTTTTCGGGAAAGGGGGTTTTTGCCTGCTCTCTGTTTGCCCAGGAGGGAATGATCTTGTCGCCGGAAAGCGCGGGGGATCATTTTCCTGAATAGACCTCAATAAATCTTTTCAACGAGCGGTTATAGGTTTTTTCTACCTCAGGCGGAAAAAGACATCCCGGCAGTTCACGACGCTTCCAGTGATATTCCAGACATTCGCAGCACTTTCCCTTGTGTGCGCACGGCTCATAGGTGCAGGTGCATTTTTTCTTGTTCAGATCAAGGCGACATTCCATTTGTTAACCCTCCTCCTTCTCCATGAGGTTAGATTTTGGCAGAAATTAGGATTTTCCCCCCTCGGCCAGAGCAAAGACGCTCCCCGGTAGAGCGGGCCCCGGGCAATCCGGAGGATGCCAGGAAAAATACCGCAACCCCGCACACTGCCAGGCACCGGCACCAAAAGTGAAACGGCAAGGGGCGGCGGGGATCAGATGCCTGATTGAACGTCGGCCTTTTCTTGGAAAGACAATTTTTTCTCCCAGCGGCCCAAGCGTTGGAAGGCTTCCATTTTTTCCGTGCGGCCCAGGCGGCTTTGGGCCAGCGCCTGGTGGAGAAAAGCGATGGACTGATCGTAGGTGCGGCGGTCCACAGGGTAAGGGTGGCCGTCTTTGCCCCCGTGGGCGAAGCTGTACCGGGCCGGGTCGCGGTAACTGGGCGCCGCGCCGTAAACTAATTCAGAAAGCAGGCTTAACGCGCGCAGGGCCTTGGGGCCCACCCCCTCAACAGCCAGCAGGGCCTGGAAGTTTTCCGGTTGGCGGGCGTAGCTTTTTAGGAGTACGCGTTCAATATTCCGGGGATGAATGTCGGAAAGCGCCACCTGGTGCCGGGAAGGAAGGCTCAAAACAGCTTTTTCCTGGAGGAGGCTTAAATCCTTGATCAGCTTTTCCGGCTTCTCGCAGGCCAGTTCCGCGATCACCTTTCTTGCCCGCTCGCTTTCCAGAGCCACCAGATTTAGGGTTTCCCCGCGGTAGTCGCAGCACACCGCCTGGTGGGGCTCGCAGACGAAATCCCGCATGGTTGCGCTCAACCAGTGGTAGCGGCGCGCCCAGCCGTTTTGTTCGTTCATCCCCTGCTGAATTACCGCCCACTGACCGCTGGTATTAAAGACAAAGGTGTGGTGATAAATCTGGTAGCCATCCTGGACTGCGCTGTTGTCGACCTTGGCCGCCATCCTGCTGGCGTAAACCAGTTCCTGAGGGTCCCTGGCTAGAGGGTGGCGTTCGGCAAACAGCTGAATTTCCTCCGGCGTCTGCCGGGAGGTTTTTCCCTTTCCGCCGGCAACGAACAGGCCTAGCTGCCCGGCGCGGTCGCGCAGAGCTTCCTTGAGCGCCCCGCAAACGGTCGTCGTCAGCCCGGAGGAATGCCAGTCAAACCCCAAGACGCAACCCAGAGCCTGAAACCAAAAGGGATCGGCCAGCCTGGCGAGTACCCCTTCGCTCCCTGCGTGGGCAACCATGACTTCCATCAAAGCCCTGGTCATTTTCACCATGCGCGCAAATAACCAGGGCGGGCACTTTCCGCCGTGGAGGGGTAAATTGGCAATCCCTGTGCGCATCAAAAACACTTCCCGAACCTTTGCTTTGGGGTGACTTTTGGAGCCGCAGCAGGAGTTTTTTAAAACTCTCGGCACGTCCATTATACCACCGGCGGGGCAAAATGAATAGCCCGTTGCGTAGCTCTAGCAATTCTGCGTTCTTCTTGATATAATGTGCATGAGAACCTGTGTATGCATTGCTTTCCGGGAAAAATTTATCTTCGTAAAAGAGGTTATACTAATGAACAAATTAAGATTTCATCTTTTAAAATTTAATTTTGTGCTTCTTTTTTTGTTCATTTTTTTTGTTTTCTGGCCGGCCGTCCTTTGGCCTGCCCCCTTTCAAGGGGGAGTGGTCGTTCTGACCGTAGAAGGTCCCATCGTACCCGTCGTCGCCAGTTACCTGGAGCGAGGAATCAGGCTTGCCGAGCAAAGTAGAGCAACGGCTTGCGTAATCCGGCTGAATACGCCCGGCGGGCTGTACCAATCGACGCAGGAGATTGTCGGTCATATTTTAAACGCCCGGGTGCCGGTGGTGGTTTACGTCTCCCCGCAGGGAGGGTGGGCCGGTTCGGCGGGAACGTTCATCACCGTGGCCGCGCATTATGCGGCGATGGCGCCCGGAAGCAGGATCGGAGCCGCCCATCCCGTTTCCGTCGCCCCCGGCACCCAGGAAAGAACGGACGTTCCCGGCGAAAAAATTACTGAGGACGCCGCCGCCTGGATACGCTCTTTGGCCCAGCTGCGCGGCAGAAACGCTGAAGCGGCAGAGCAGGCCGTGCGGGAAAGCAAATCTTATTCCGATCAGGAAGCGCTGGAAAAAAAGCTGATTGACGTGCGGGCGCGGGACCTGGACGAGCTTTTGGAGAAGTTGCACGGAAAAGAAATCGTCCTGCTGGACGGCCAAAAAGTGGTCGTCAACACGCAAAATGCGCCCCTCCGCCAGATCGATATGAACCTGCGCGAGAAAATTCTATCAACTTTGAGCAACCCGGAAATTGCCTATCTGCTCTTTACACTGGGAATGATTGGGATTATCGCGGAGATTTACCACCCCGGGGCGATTTTCCCGGGAGTACTCGGCGGGCTTTGTTTTTTGCTCGGACTTTACGGCCTGGGCAGTTTGGACGCCTACTGGGGGGGCATTTTGCTGCTCATTCTGGCTTTCGGTCTTTTCATTGCCGAGGCCTTTGTGGTCAGCCATGGCCTGCTGGGCACAGGCGGCCTGGTTGCCTTTGTGCTGGGTTCGTTGCTCCTGTTTACCGGGAGCGGACCGGGCATCCAGATCAGCCCCTGGCTGATTGCCCTGTTGACGATTCTTTTTGCCGCCCTGCTGGCCCTGCTGGTTTTTGTCATTGTCCGCGGCCAGACGCGCAAGGTAATTACCGGCCGGGAAGGGTTAATCGGCCAGGTTGCGGTGGCGCGCACCCCCCTGGATCCGCAGGGAACCGTTTTTTGCGCCGGGAGCCTCTGGAGCGCCATTTCCGAAGAAGGGCAGGTGGATGCAGGAGAAGAAGTAGAGATTACCAGGGTAGAAGGGTTAAAGTTGCGGGTGAGAAAGCGGAAAAAGAACGAAGCCAGTAAGCCCGGGCAGCTTACACAAGAAAAAATACTTTAAGGAGGTTGTTTTTAATTGGGCTTTTTTTCGTTGACCATTCTTTTGCTGCTTGTCTTCATGTTAATCGGGTCAGCCATCCGGATTGTTCAGGAGTACGAACGGGGCGTAGTTTTCCGTCTTGGCCGCGTGGTCGGAGCGCGCGGGCCGGGATTGATCTTTTTGATCCCGATCATCGAGCGCATGCAGAAAGTTGATTTAAGGGTCATCACGATGGACGTTCCGGCGCAAGAAACGATGACCAACGATAACGTTACCATTAAGGTCAACGCGATTGTTTACTTCCAGGTCATCAACCCCGTCCAGGCGGTGGTGAACGTGCTGGACTATATCCGGGCCACTTCCCAGCTTTCCCAAACCACTTTGCGGAGCATTGTGGGCCAGTCCCAGCTGGATGAAATTCTGGCCAAGCGGGACGAAATCAATCAGCGCTTGCAAAAGGCCATTGACGAAGGAACGGAACCCTGGGGAATTAAGGTGAGCCTGGTGGAAATTCGCGATCTGGAATTGCCGGCCTCCATGCAGCGGGCCATGGCCGCTCAGGCCGAGGCCGAGCGCGAGCGGCGGGCCAAGATCATTCACGCCGACGGCGAGTACCAGGCTGCGGAAAGGCTGGCGGAAGCGGCCCGGATCATTACCCAGGTTCCGGCCGCGCTGCAATTGCGCTACTTGCAAACGATCCGGGAAATTACCACGGACAAGGCGAGCACGATTGTGTTTCCCCTGCCCATGGATTTAGTCACACCCTTTTTAAAAATGGCCCAAGAGGGCGGCCAGCAGGAACGTCCGGCGGCAGGTTCGCAGGTAGGTGAAAGAAAAATTTAGTGTTTTTGTCTCCGTTTGCTTCCCCACATCCGGACGGCCTGGAAAGGGTGGCGGAAGATAAGGGATTTCTTCACCTTAAATATTTATCACCCCTAAACACGGCCGGCGATAAATTTTTTTCTTTTTTTGCCGAAGAAAAGTTTGAAGAAGGAAAATCATGCTGGGTGAGGAGTGGGAGAATGAAGATTCGCGCAAAAATACTCGTTGGCTACCTGATTGTTTTGCTGGTTTTTGCCGCCGCCGCCGGCCTTCAGGTTTACCAGTTGCGCCAGGCGAGGGGAAATTACGAGAAAATTATCCAGCAGGAGGTTTTAAAGGCCACTGAAGCACAGAAGTTTCTACTGCTTTTTGAAAGGTTGCCGGTTACTTTTCAAAGTTACATCCTCACCGGTAACGAAGCAGATATGAAAAACTACAGCAACCGGACCGCGGAAGCGGTCATTCAATTGCAAAAGCTAAGAGATCTCTGTGTTTCGGAGCAGGAAAAGGAATTATTCAACAAGATTCAAGACAAATATGAAGATTACAGAAAGGTAGCCGGATATTTAACGACTTTAAAGAGCCAGGCCATAGACCTGGAGGCGCAGCTCAAGGAAATGCCTGCCCAGGGCAGCATGGAAAAAAGAATGCAGCTGGCCGCAGATATCGATGCGCTGGAAAAGGAAATTGCCGCTTATCTTTCGGAAAAAGTGGGGGTAATCGAGGAAGCGATTAAAGCCGGCCAGGATTTTGTGAGCCTGCAGGAGACTGCTCTGCAGGCGGCAATTGAAAATAACCGGGCCCTCGTAAACAGCATTGAAATGATCAATTATATAGCGATTGGCATCGCCTTCATTTTAGGAATCCTTATTGCCCTTTACATGGGCGGCCTGGTGGCGAAACCTCTGCAGATGGTGGAAAAGGGCGTCTTTCAGGTGGCGGGTGGCGATCTTTCTGTAGCCGATATAAAAAGCAATTCCCGGGACGAAGTGGGCTCCCTGGCGCGTTCCTTTAACCAGATGAAACAGGGTTTGCGGGAAATCGTTCAGAAAGTGTCGGAAGGCGCGCGGGCGGTCTTGCAAGCCGCCAGCCAGCTGTCCGAAAACGCCCAGCAAACCACCCAAGGAGCCACAGCGGCCGCTTCGGCAATTTCGGAAATTGCCGCCGCCATTGAAGATGGGGCCGGCAACGCCGGCCAGGTGGCGCAGGCCGCCGAGAGGGCAGCCGGCCTGGCCGGTGAAGGAAACGCAAAAGTAGGAAAATTAATTGCCCAGATGGGAAGCATTGAAACATCCGCCAACCAGGTAGCGCGCGCCATTAACGAATTGGGGGAGACTTCACAGGAAATCACCAAGATCGTGGAAATGATTACGAATATTGCCGACCAGACGAATCTCCTCGCTTTAAACGCCGCCATCGAAGCAGCCCGAGCGGGTGAACAGGGCCGCGGATTTGCCGTGGTGGCGGAGGAAGTGAGAAAATTGGCCGAGCAGTCAGCAAGCGCGGCCGGTGAAATCTACCGGCTGGTGCAGCGCATCCAGGAAGGGGCCGCCGGGGCCATCTCCAGCATGGCCCAAAGCTCCCAGCAGGTCCAGGCCGGAAACCTGATCGTCAAAGAAGTAGGGGAGCTTTTTACCGAAATCATTCGAACCGTTCAGGAGCTAAGCAAGCAAATCCAGGAAGTAGCGGCCACCGCCCAGCAAATAGCAGGCGGCATCGAAAATGTGGCCGGCACCGCTGAAGAACAAACGGCGGCCATGGAAGAGGTTGCCGCCTCCGCAGAAAGCCTGCAAAGACTGGCCCGCGAATTGGAAGAAGTGGCGGCCAGGTTTAAACTTTAAAAAATGAGCTCAAGAAATTCATTGGATAGTTTGCCTGACTGAAGATAACAACATGCCAAAAAAGATCACGTGAGATCTTGCTTTTTAAGGGTGCAACTTATATACTTATGGTAACAGTGAAAATTAAGATAATCCAAAAACTTATTGAGTAACAACAAAATAAGCTGAAACATAAAAAAATAAATATGGATAAAAAAATGCTCGGCAAACAATAATCACGGCTTAAACAGGAATCAAGGAGATTCCGGAAAATTGGAGCAATCAAGGTCATGGAGGCCTGCTCACTTTGTTGTTTTGTAAATTGGCGAAGAGCAGGTCCCGTGGCTTTTTTGTTGTTTATTCAAGTTGTTCATGCAAAAGGAAGGGGGATATCTTTTGGACGGTTACTTTGCTCCGGCAGGTTTTCCAGATTCGGTGCTGCACCGTGTGGACCCCCGGGTGAAAACGGTGAGCATATTATGTTTCGTCGCCCTCGTTTCCACGCTTACCTCCTGGCCGGCGCTGCTTCTTGCTGTCCTGTTTTTAATTTTGCTGGGTGCGCTGGCCGGGTTGAGCCCTCTTTACTTCGCACGGCGGGCGTTTTGGGTTTTCCCTTTTGCGGGCGCGCTGATGATTGTGCTTCCCTTTACCGTTGCGGGAGAAATTGTGGCCAGCGTTGAGGTGGGAAGGTTTGCGGTCAGCGTTAGTAAAGAAGGGATTGCCCAGGCGTTCATTCTTTCTTTGCGCGTGGCAAACGCCGTTTTGGCTTTAAATTTGCTTACGGCGACAACCGGCCTGTGCGGTTTGATGAAAGCTTTGCGGGAATTGCGGGTTCCTTTGGTTTTCGTGCAGTTAATCGAATTTACCGTGCGGTATATCTTTGTCCTGGCCGAGGAAATCCAGCGCATGAGTTTGGCCCGCCGGGCAAGAGCGTTTAGAACAGGAAGAAGCTTGCTGCACAAAAGGACTTTTCTTACCCTGGGGCAATTGTTAGGCGCGCTTTTTATGCGTTCGGCAGAGCGCGGAGAGAGGATATACTACGCCATGCTCGCCAGGGGGCTAGGGAATCCCTCTGCAAAAAAAGAATTGCGCTGGCCGCGGGGCGGCGATTGGGGATGGGGGATTTGCATCACGGTCTTTGCCCTGACGTTGCGTTTGTTGGAACCAGGAGGCAGGCTATGGCAAACGTTATTGAAGTAGAAGATCTGCACTTTCGTTATCGAGACGGAACGGAGGCCCTCAAGGGCCTATCTTTATCCATTCAGGAGGGTTCGCGGGTAGCCATTTTAGGCCCGAACGGGGCGGGTAAATCGACGCTGTTGCTGCATTTAAACGGCCTTTACCTGCCTGCGCGGGGAAAGGTGCGCGTTTTAGGAAGGGAAATTACCCCCCAGACGGAAAAGTGGGTGAAAAGCAAAGTGGGCCTGGTTTTTCAGGACCCCGACGACCAGGTCTTTTCTTCTTCCGTATGGGAGGACGTTTCCTTTGGCCCTTTAAACATGAATCTTTCTCCGGAGCAAGTAAAGGCCAGGGTGGAAAACGCCCTGCGCGCCGTGCAAATGGAGGAATACAAAAATAAAGCTCCTTATCACCTGAGCTACGGGCAAAAAAAGCGGGTGGCCATCGCCGGTGTGCTGGCCATGGAGCCGGAAATTATTGTGCTGGACGAGCCGATGGGCTATCTAGACCCGCGGAGCAAGGAAAACCTCCTGGACATTTTGAGCCGGTTGCACCGGCGAAAAATCACCATCGTCATCGCCACTCATGACGTGGATCTGGCGGCGGAGTGGGCCGATCGGGTGATTGTCATTAAAAACGGCCGCACCCTGGCGGAAGGGGACGCCTCTTTGCTTACAGACGAACGCCTGGTCAGGGAAGCTGATTTGCGCTTCCCGGTAGTGGTGGAAATTTTTCGGCGCCTCCCCGAGCTAAACTTATTCCCCCTCCCCAAAACCGTTGAAGAAGCGGTGCGCGCCATCAAAGCGCTGCAGGCAAAAGAGCCTGACCAGCGTTGTTTAAATTAAAGAGAATGTTGTTTTTTGAGTGGGACGGTGCTATACTCTGATTGAACGCCGGTCGAGGAAACACCGCAGGCGGTTTTTGCTCTTTTATTCAAGGGGGAACTTTCACTTGTTGCCGATCTACCACATTCTTTTGCCGACCCCTTACCCTGTAGGACCGGTCAATATTTATTTAATTTTATCCGAACCGTATACTTTAATCGACGCCGGCCCGGATACGGACGAAGCGCGGGCGGTTTTAGAAAAAGCGCTTGCTGAACGGGACTTATCCCTTTCGGATTTAAAAAGGGTGGTGCTCACCCACGCGCATTCCGATCACAGCGGACTCGCCGATTGGCTCCACCGCGTATCCGGAGCGCGGATTTTCCTTCACCCTTTTGAGCTGGCTAAACTGATCAGGCCGCAAAATTTTTTTGACGACAGGCTTGCTTTTCTGGCGGAAACGGGTTGCCCGCTCACGGCGATTCAGGAAATGCTGGCGGCGCGGGACAGGCTGCCCCATCCCAGGGTTTCTGAAGATTGCGCGGTGACGCTGCGGGGCGGGGAAGAGCTCTCTTTTGAAGAAGGCGTGTTGCAGGTTTTTCACCTGCCCGGCCACGCGCAGGGACATCTTTGCCTGTACGATCGCGAGGGCGGCCATTTTTTCGCGGGCGATTTCCTTTTGCCGCACATTACCCCCAATCCCGTGGCGGAATTTGACCCCGGCCAGCCGGGCAAGCGCATAAAGGTTTTAAGCTTTTATTTACAGGGTTTAGAGAGGATTAACGGCCTGGAAATAACCACCGTTTGGCCCGGGCATGGAGAAGCTTTTTCGGATCACCGCAGGTTGATCGCCGCCTACCGGGCGCACCACGAAAGCCGGCTGCGTTACATTTTAGAACTTTTGCGCACCCGCGGCGAACTAACTGTTTATCAGCTTACCCGCCTTGCCTTTCCGGATTTAAAAGGGTTTGCCATTTTCCTGGGGCTTTCCGAAATCCAGGCGCATGTGGATCTTTTGCAAGACCGGGGGCTGGTTGCCGCGAGAAAACAGGACAAGGTGCTTTATTACCGTGCGTGGGATTAAAAAAGCGGGCGCAAAAATATTGCTTTTCTTCGCGGTCCTGCTGGGAAAAGCTACTGTTTGGCTAAGCCGCCTCCTGGCCAAAGGGAAGGGTTCTTCCCTTCCGGGACTGGTGGCTTTAAGAATCTATCCGGATGTGTTAAAAGCCCTGGCCGGCCAGGTCCGGCGGGGTACTATTATGGTGACGGGGACGAACGGCAAAACCACTACAAACAATATGATTGCCCGCATCGCGTCCGGGGCGGGCTGCGCCGTAGTGGCCAACCGGGAGGGAGCAAACTTAATTACCGGCGTGACCACTGCCTTTATTAAAAAAGCTACCCTTTTCGGAAAGGTCAGCTGCGACTACGCCTGCCTGGAAGTGGACGAGGCTTCGTTTCCTGCCGTTTGCGCGCACGCCCGGCCGGACATCGTGGTCATCACCAACTTCTTTCGGGATCAGCTGGACCGCTACGGGGAACTGGACAGCACCATTAAATTTATCCGCAGCGCCCTGGAAAAACTGCCGTCGGCAAAGCTGGTGCTTAACGCCGACGATCCGCTGGTGGCCCAGCTTAAAGCCCCAGGCCGGGAAGGAGCAGCTGTTTTTTACGGCTTCGGGGAAAGGGTCAGACGTCCGGCCGGAGCCGGCCGGGAGGTTAAAGAAGCAAGGTTTTGCCCGTTCTGTGGTTTTTCTTTACATTATCAATATTACCAGTACGGCCAGCTGGGCAATTATCGCTGTACGCACTGCAGTTTTCGCCGCCCAAAAGCGGACGTGGAGGGAGTCCGAATTCAAGTAGAAGAGGGCAGTTCCTGTCTGGCTCTTTTTCCCGGTGGGAAGATAACGCTCCATTTACCCGTCGGCGGTCTGTATAATCTCTACAACGCCCTGGCGGCCTTTGCGGCAGGGCTCCTCATCAAGGCGGAGCCCCAGGAAATGAGCATGCTCTTGCAGGACTACGCCCCGGCGACGGGCCGCATGGAACGCTATCACTATCTCGGAAAACCTGCCCTCCTTAATTTAGTAAAAAATCCGGCCGGTTTTAACGAAAGTCTAACGGTGCTTTTGGAAGCAAAGAACCAGTTGGACGTTCTGATCGCCATTAACGACAACGCTGCGGACGGACGGGACATTTCCTGGCTCTGGGACGTGGATTTCGAAGTTTTAGAAGACCGCCACCGGTTGATCAATTTTTTTGTCTGCACGGGCCAGCGGGCGGAGGAAATGGGCGTGCGCTTAAAGTACGCCGGCGTCCCTCTCGATAAAATCGTTGTGGAGCCCCGCCTAAAGGCGGCTGTCGACCGCGTTTTATGTGGCCCGGGACAATCTGCGTACCTGCTGGCCACCTATACCGCACTCTGGCCAGTCGAAAAAATCCTGGCCGGTCGGTGCCAAAAGGAGCGTACCCATGCTGCTGCGCGTATGCCATCTGTACCCTGATCTTTTAAACCTTTACGGGGACAGGGGGAACGTTTTGGCTTTTTTGGCCCGCTGCCGGTGGCGGGGGATCCCCGCAATCGTCCACCGCGTCCAGAAGGGGGAGCAGGTGAATTTTCAGGAGATGGATTTTCTTTTTTTGGGCGGGGGTTCGGACCGGGAGCAAAATTTAATGACGAAGGATTTAATGAGGCGGGCGGATGCCTTAAGGGAAGCAATCGAAGGCGGCCTGGTGGTTTTGGCCATTTGCGGGGGCTACCAGCTGTTGGGCCACTATTACCGGACGCGGGAAGGCCAGATCATCCCCGGCCTGGGGCTGCTGGATCTTTTTACCGTAGCCGGCCCGCGCCGGCTGATCGGGAATATCGCCGTTGAAATAGAGCTAGACGGAAAGAGCTGGCGGATCACCGGTTTTGAAAATCATGCGGGGAGAACTTACCTGGGTCAAATCGCCCCTTTGGGCCGGGTGCTGGCCGGCCACGGGAACAACGGGGAAGACGGGTTAGAAGGGGCGCGCTACAAAAATGTGTTCTGTTCTTACTTGCACGGCCCGCTTCTGCCCAAAAACCCGCCCTTAACCGATTACCTGATCCAGGCAGCGCTAAAGAGGCGGGGACTGCCCTTTTCCCTGGAGCCCCTGGACGACCGCCTGGAAACGGCGGCCAACCAGGTGATGCTGCGCCGTTTGGGGGTGGGTTAAGAAAATCTTCATAAATATTTTTTTCCCGATCCGGTAAAATGATAAATGTTATAAAATCAGGAAATTTAACGTGAGGATCGGGAAGAAATGTTTGACCTTATCTACCGCACAGTGGTGATTTATTTTTTCGTTCTGGTGAGCGTGCGCCTGATGGGGAAGCGGGAAATCGGGCAGCTTTCCCCCTTTGATTTTGTGGTGGCCATTATCATCGCCGAACTGGCCGCCATCCCCATGGAGTCCACGGAAATTCCCCTCTGGAAGGCAGTTCTGCCGATGGTCATCCTGGCCGTCCTGGAGGTCTTACTAAGCTACCTGGCTCTGCACAGCCCCTTCCTGCGCAAAGTTTTAGACGGCCAGCCCCAGGTGGTCATTAAAAATGGCTATGTTTTAAAGAAAGAGCTGCGCAAGGCGCGCTACAACCTGAACGATTTGCTCGCCCAGTTGCGGGAAAAAGGCGTCGTTAACGTTTGCGACGTGGAGTTTGGTATTCTGGAAACGTCAGGAAAGCTGAGCGTCATTCTGAAAGCGCACAAGCGGCCGGTTACGCCCGAAGATCTCGGCCTTTCCCCGGCTTGCGAAGGCTTGCCCGCCGTTTTGATTATGGATGGGGCGATTGTAAAGGAAAATTTGCGGCTTGCGGGCCTCGATGAGAAATGGCTTCAGGAGCGCTTAACGGAATTAAACATCCGGCCCAGGGAGGTCTTTTTAGCGGTTCTGGGCGCCGACGGGAAGCTGTTTATCAACAGGCAAGAAGAAGGTTCTACGTAGTTTTATAGATTTTTACAAAAGAGGATTTTCTTTTTTGAAAAAAGAATAAAAAAGAATCAATGAGAAAAATTAGGACGGATAACAGTTAACCATCCTCATCGACAACAGGTTAAAAAACGAAGGGCAGTTGTGAATTCAGGACGAATTAAAACATGAACTTAAATCGAGGTAAGGTGGTGCCGGTTTGTTCCCCCTGGAAAGGCGCCAGCAGTTGATTGTGCTGGCGGTCCTGGCTGTGATCCTTTTTGGCGGCGGCTACAAGTACGCCCGCTGGCATGCTGCTCATGCGGACAGGCCCCGTGTGGAAAGTTCCGGGCCGGCAGAAGCGGCAAAAAATCAGGCTGCCCAGGAGATCCTGGTGCACGTGGCCGGGGCGGTGGAAAAGCCGGGCGTGTACCGCCTGCCCCGCGGCTCCCGGGTGCACGACGCCGTCGCCATGGCCCAAGCTTTGCCCGAGGCGGACCTGGATGCTTTAAACCTGGCGGCGCCGCTTGCGGACGGGCAGAAAGTTACCGTGCCGGTCCGGCCCAAGGCGCTGTCCGGCGCAAACGCAGGCGCCGGCCCAAGTATGGGCGGCCAGGCGCCCGGTGCGGCCGCTGCGGCCGGGAGAAGCAGCCCCTTTGCGCCTCCTGGCGGCAGCCTGATCAACATTAACACTGCGGGTAAGGCAGAGCTGGAGTCCCTGCCTGGAATAGGCCCCTCCCTTGCGGAAAGAATCATCGAGTACCGCGAGAAAAACGGGCCGTTCTTATCTCCTGAAGACATCAAAAATGTCTCTGGCATTGGTGAAAAGCGCTACGAACAGATCAAGGACAAAATAACTACTTAAGCCTGGAGGTGGCCGTCTTGAACTCCAGGCCGCTGGTTATCTTCACCTGTTTTTTTCTTGCCGGCGTCCTCCTCGCCGCGCCGCTTCAGGTCGCTCCCCCCATAGCGGCGGCCGCCTGCGGTCTTTTCTTTTTGCTGGCTGTGGCAGGTTATCTTTGCGCCTGGAGAAACAACCGCTGGGTGATCTGCCTGCTCTTCCTGGCCACCGGCTTTGCCTGGGCGCGCCTGGCCTACGCCCAAATCAACCCGGCCCTCTTTAAATATTGCGGCCACTACGTAACCATCGAAGGCGTGGTTTCCCGCGAAGCGGACGTCCGGCCGGAGGTGATTTACTACCAGGTAAACGTCCGCTCCGTATCCGTGGGCGAAGAAAAACACCCGCTGGACGTGCGCGTGCTGGTAAAGGCACCTGCTCCGTCCCCCGTATACAGTTACGGTGATTTGATCAGGGCGCACGGGCTGCTCGTCAGCCCGCCGGAGCCGGGCAACCCCGGCGCGTTCGATTACCAGGCGTACCTGAAGAGGCGCGGCATCGGCGCCATCTTAAAAACGGACGACAAAAAGATAACCCGGCTGGGCGTGGCGGGCAATCCATTTACCCGTGGGATCTTGCAGTGGAAAGAAAAATTGCTGACCGTAAGCAGGGAAACCCTCCCGCCGGATAAGGCCGCCCTGGTAAACGGGATCGTTTTCGGCACCCAGGGGGAAATCCCGCGCGAGACCTGGCACCTTTTCAGCCAAACGGGGATTGTCCACATTTTGAGCGTTTCGGGTATGCACGTAGGCCTTGTGCTGGCCGGCGTACTGTTCCTGTTTAAAATTTTTCGGGCGCCGCAGCGCTGGTTTGCTCCCGCAGCCAGTGCGATCTTAATTCTCTACGCGGTGCTCAGCGGGATGGGACCGGCGGTTACGCGAGCCACCCTGATGGGTATTTTGTTTCTTTGGGCTCACCACCTGGGGCGCGATCAGGACTGGCCGACCACTTTTTCCGGAGCCGCTTTGGTAAGCCTGCTCCTTAATCCCCTGGCGCTTTACGACCTCGGGTTCCAGCTTTCTTTTGCCGCCACCTGGGGTATCCTTTACCTCGGCCCGGTGCTGAACAAGCTTACCGGACGCTTTCTTCCCCGGCCCGACTGGCTAAGAGCGGTCATCTGGGTTTCTTTGGCGGCCCAGCTGGCCACTCTGCCCCTGGTGGCCTGGCACTATAACATCGTTTCGCCGGTCGCGCTGCTGGCCAATATCGTGGCCGCGCCGCTGACCGGCTTTATTTTAGCTCTGGGGGTCGCCGCCGGCCTTGCCGGGACAGTTTCCCTTCCCCTTGCCGGTCTTCTTCACGCGAGCACTTCCCTGGCCCTGGACGTTTTTACCGGCCTCGTTTCCCTGCTGCGCACCCTGCCCGGCGCGGTATTTAATGTCCCCACCCCTTCGCCATTGCTGGTATTCGGATGGTACCTCTTCCTTTGCCTGGCCGTTTTTCTCTCTCCGGAAAAGAACTGGGGGCGGGCAAAAGAATTTTTCGCCGCCAGGCACCGGGCAGTGGCCGTTGTCGCCCTGGGGGTGATGCTGGCCGCAACAGCCGCCTGGGCCGCAAGTCTACCGGCAAAAAAAGAGATGGTTTTGCACCTGATTGACGTGGGGCAGGGGGACAGCATTTTCATCAAGACCCCGGCAGGGAAAAATATTCTCATTGACGCCGGGGGCTGGAACGGGGAATTTGCTTCCGGACAGGGGGCGGGTGACCGGGTGGTGGTACCTTACCTGCGCCGGCTGGGCGTAAACCACCTTGATCTTTTAGTGATTACCCATCCTCACGAAGATCACGCGGGCGGGGTAAGGGCGGTAGCGAAGGCATTTCCCATCCACCTAGCGGTAATCTCGCCTTTCGGTTTTCGTGAACGGTTAACCGATCAAAATGACGGGCGCTTTTTACTCAGTCTATTGGACCAGGACAGCAAACTTCCCCCGGAATATATTCAGCTTCTCCTTTATTTAACGAACAAAAAAATTCCTGTGTACACGGCCTGCGCCGGGGATCAAATAAAGGGCCTCGGTGTGCTGGAAATAGAAGTTTTGTCCCCGCCCTGGCCACCTTTTAAAGGTACGCGCTCAGACGAGAACAACGCCTCTGTTGTTTTCTCGATCCGTTACGGGGAGAAAACTTTTCTTTTTACCGGAGATATGGAAAGAGAAGCCCAGGAGTGGCTTTTTCAGTCCGGAGCCGTTTCCCGGGCCGACGTACTCAAAGTTCCCCACCACGGCAGCCGCTTTTTTTCGCCTGCTTTCCTGGAAGGCGTCCAACCGTCGCTTGCGCTCATTTCCGCAGGTAAAAATAACCGCTTTTCTCTGCCCGCGGACGAAACACTGGAGTTTTTAAAAAAACATGGGTCTTCCGTATACCGGACCGACGAGCAGGGGGCCGTAATTATCTCTACAGACGGCAACAGCCTGCGGGTGAAAACTCAGCGGGATTCAGGCGGGCAAAAACAGCCGGCGCTGGTGAAAGCTTCTCCTGAAAATTAAGCGCGGCGCCAGGTAATTTGAGCGCTTGCTGTTCTTTCTGTGAAATTTTTTATGTTCCGTCTGCAGGATTTAACCAGGAGATGATGAATTAGTTAATGAGGAGTAGTTCGCAAGTGGTAATTCTTCAGGAAGAGGCAAAAAGCAGGAAGGAAGGAAGGAAGGGGGTAGTTTAAGATCAGGACAATTGATTGCACAACCATTACAGGTTCTGTCGCCAGGCTGTGCCAGGAGGCAAACTTTCTGTTGGGCGAAGATGTCCTCGCTGCTTTTGAAAAAGGCTTAAAAGAAGAGGTTTCTCCCACGGGTAAAGATATTTTCCGGCAGCTGATCGAAAACGCACGGATTGCTCGCGAGGAGTCGGTACCCATGTGTCAGGATACCGGCTTTGCCGTTATTTTTTTAGACATCGGACAGGACGTGCACATAACCGGCGGAGATCTTTACGCCGCAATTAATGAAGGGGTAAGGAAAGGTTACCGGGAGGGTTACTTAAGGAAATCTATTTTAGGACACCCTTTGGAGCGCAAGAACACGGGCGATAACACGCCGGCCGTGATTCACTGCCGCATCGTTCCCGGGGATAAGCTCAAAATTACCGTGGCCCCGAAAGGCGGGGGGAGCGAGAACATGAGCGGCTTGAAAATGCTCAAACCCGCCGAAGGAATCGCCGGCGTGAAAAAGTTTGTCGTCGAGCAGGTCTCCCTCGCCGGAGCCAACCCCTGCCCGCCCGTGATCGTGGGCGTCGGCCTGGGAGGAACTTTCGAAAAAGCCGCCCTTTTGGCCAAGGAAGCGCTGCTGCGGCCGGTCGGCCAAAAAAGCACCTTGCCGGAGATAGCCCGGCTGGAAGAAGAATTGCTCACCGAGATAAACAGGCTGGGGATTGGCCCCCAGGGGCTGGGTGGCCGGATTACCGCGCTGGCCGTCCACATCGAGATGTATGCAGTACACATGGCCAGCCTGCCCGTGGCGGTGAACATTAACTGCCATGCCGCCAGGCACAAGTCCATTATCCTTTAAAGAAGGTGAATGCATGTCTGCGGAGGTAATTAAAATTTCTCCCCCGTTAAGCGACGAAGCTGTGCAGAGGTTAAAAATCGGCCAGCAGGTGCTGATCAGCGGGAAAATTTACACCGGCCGTGATGCCGCCCATAAGAAAATGATCGAACTGCTTGACGAGGGTAAGGAATTGCCGGTGGACTTGTGGGGCCAGATCATTTATTACGTAGGTCCTGCTCCCGCCAGGCCGGGGCAGGTCATTGGCTCCGCCGGGCCCACTACCAGCGGGCGCATGGACGCTTACACCCCCCGGCTGCTCGCCGCCGGTTTAAAAGGAATGATCGGTAAAGGGATGCGCTCGGAAGAAGTAAAAGAAGCGATGAAAAAATATAAGGCAGTTTACCTGGCCGCCGTCGGGGGAGCGGGGGCGCTCATCGCCAGGTGCATTAAACAGGCGCGGGTGGTGGCTTATCCCGAACTGGGCGCAGAAGCCGTTTACGAATTGGTGGTGGAAGATTTCCCGGCCATCGTGGTGAACGATGTCTGGGGGGGCGATCTTTACATCGAAGGACGGAAAAAGTATGCTATGTAAATCAAAATAAAAATTAAAAATTGATGATAAAAAGGGGTAAGGTGCATGACTACCGACTTGGCAAGCAAAATGGGCCAGGAGCTGTCCGGCAAGATCCTGGAAATAAGCGGGCAGAACCCTCATCTCTGCATGCAGTGCGGAACCTGCAGCGCCAGCTGCACAGGAATCGATCTGATGGACTTATTACCCCGTCAGGTTATGCGGCTGATCCAGCTCGGCAACGCAAGGGCGCTGGCGTGCCGCTCCATCTGGATCTGCAGCACCTGTCTGCTTTGCACCGCCCGCTGCCCGCGGGGGATCGACATTGCCCGCCTGATGGAGGCTCTGCGCGTAATCAACCTGCGCAAGGGAAACGAAGTTTTGGCGCCGGAAAAGATTCCGGTGGATTTAATTAAAGAAGTTCCCCAAATGGCCTTAACCAGCGGATTCAGGAAACTAAGCGCGTAAAAGTAAAAGGGGGATCAAAATAGTGAGAATTCCGTACTTTCCCGGGTGCACTTTATACACGAAGGCCAGGAATTTAGATAATTCTACCCGGGCTTCTCTGGGCGCCCTGGGCGTCGAACTGGCCGAGCTCCCCCAGTGGACTTGCTGCGGAACGGTGTTCCCGCTGGCCCAGGACAACTACATGGGCATGGTCGCGGCGGCCCGCATCCTGGCCAACGCGGCCAAGGAAGGGGACGGGCGGTTAGTGACGGTATGTTCCTTTTGCTATAACGTGTTAAAACGGGTTAACTACGCCATTAAAAACAATCCGGAGGCGAAAAACAAGTTAAATACTTATTTAGAAGAGAATTACGCAGGGGAAACAAGGCTTCTCCATCCCCTGGAAGTAATCAGGGACGAGGTAGGTTGGGAAAGGATCAAAAGCAAAGCCGGCGAGAATTTAAAAGGCTTGAAGGTAGCCTGCTACTACGGCTGCCTGCTTACCCGCCCGGCCCAGGAAATGGCGTTTGGCGATCCGGAAAATCCCACCGTGATGGAAGAACTGGTTTGTGCGCTGGGCGCCGAACCAACCGTTTTCCCCCACAAGACAAAATGCTGCGGCTCCTATCAGCTGTTAAACAGCAGTGAACTGGTCCTCAGCAGGGTGCGGGAGATCCTTTGCTCCGCGGCCGCGCATGGGGCCCAGGCAATAATTACAAGTTGCCCGCTCTGCCAGTTTAACCTCGACTGGGCACAAGAAAAAATCGAGCAGAACGATCCCGGCTTTACCAAAATACCTGTCCTGTACTTCACCCAACTCCTGGGCGCCGCCCTCGCCTTACCCGCCCAGAACCTTGGGCTCGAGCAGCATTACGTAGACCCCAGACCTTTGTTCACGGGGATGTAAAATTGTACTGAGGGAGGAAGGGTTATGGCTGAAGAAAAAGAAATGGTCAACATATACATTATGGGGAAGCATTACAAAGTTCCCTACGGCCTGACGATCATGAAGGCAATGGAGTACGCCGGTTACCGTTTTATCCGCGGCTGCGGCTGCCGGGGCGGTTTCTGCGGAGCGTGCGGCACCGTTTACAGAAAACCCGGGGATTTCCGGCTTAAGGTGGGGCTTGCCTGCCAGACTGTCGTCGAGGACGGGATGTATCTCACCCAGATACCTTTTTACCCTGCCAATAAAGCAACTTATAATTTAGAAGAACTCACCCCCACACTGGGAACGTTACTGCAATATTATCCCGAGATGACGCGCTGCCTGGGTTGCAATTCCTGCACCAGAATCTGCCCCCAGGAATTGTCGGTAATGGACTACATAGCCGCCGCTCAGCGCGGCGATATTGAGAAAGCTGCCAACATGTCCTTTGATTGCATTATGTGCGGGCTCTGCGCTTCCCGGTGCCCGGCCGAGATTGTCCAGTACAACGTGGCCATTTTGGCCCGGCGGCTCTACGGAAGGCACATTGCGCCGCGCGCCCAGCACCTGGCCAAACGCGTGGAAGAAATTAAAGCCGGCAAGTTTGACGAAGAAATTTCCCGGCTGATGAAAATGGACCGGGCGGAATTGCAAAAGCTGTACGACGCCCGCGATATTGAACCGTAAAATTTGATTTTATACCTTGAGTTTTGCGAACCTTGATGAGGAAGGTGGAATAATGTATACACAGGAAATGCTGGAAGCGATTAAAATCGTGGAAAAAACCAGGGAAAGACGCTTAAAAGAAACTTTCCCGCGCTTAAAACCGGAAGAAAAGGAACAGCTCCTGCGTTCTTTTCACCCCGATTACATGCCGGACGCGATGAGACCTGTCAAAGTCGGCCCCAACAAAGGGGAAAAAATGCCGCACGAGCACGTGGATCTCCTGGAGAGCCGGAGCATGCTGGACCCCGACCACTTTTCCCTGGAGAAGATAGATTACGACGTAGACGTGCTGGTCATCGGCGGGGGCGGGGCAGGCACTTCCGCGGCTCTGCTGGCCCAGGAAGAAGGGGCGGACGTGCTCCTGGTTACCAAACTGCGCCACGGCGACGCCAACACCATGATGGCCGAAGGAGGAATTCAAGCGGCGGACAAAGAAAACGACTCCCCGGCCATCCATTACCTGGATGTAATGGGCGGTGGGGGCTTTCACAACATTCCGGAACTGGTCGCCGCCCTGGTGATGGACGCCCCTCTTTGTATTCAGTGGCTGGAGAGCCTGGGGTGCATGTTCAGCAAATTTCCCGACGGAACAATGAACACCATCCACGGCGGGGGAACCTCCCGCAAACGCATGCACTTCGCCCACGACTATTCGGGGGCGGAAATTATGCGCACGCTGCGCGACGAAGCACGTAACAGGGGCATCAAGGTGATTGAATTTTCCCCCGCCGTCGAACTGATTATGGACGAGCACGGTCAGTGTGCCGGAGCGGTGCTTTACAATCTGGAAACAGAGCAGTACCTGGTTGTGCGCTCCAAAACAGTGATCATCGCCACCGGCGGTTCCGGGCGCCTGCACATAGCCGGTTCGCCTACCACCAATCACTACGGGGCTACCGCCGACGGGCTGGTCATGGCCTACCGGGCCGGGGCAAAGCTCATCTTTCTGGACGCCACCCAGTTCCACCCCACAGGGGTAGCCTTCCCGGAGCAGATCGTCGGCCAGCTGGTGACGGAAAAGGTCCGGGGGCTCGGCGCCCAGCTGGTGAACGCAGACGGGGAACAGTTTATTTACCCGCTGGAGACAAGAGACGCCGTTTCTTCAGCCATCATCCGGGAGTGCAAAGAGCGCAAAAAGGGAATTGCCACCCCCAGCGGCATGTACGGGGTGTGGCTGGACTCACCGATGATCGAGATCCTTCACGGCAAGGGGACCATCGAAAAAGAGCTGCCGGCCATGTTTCGCCAGTATAAGCGTTTTAACATCAATATGGCCGAACAGCCCATCCTCATCTACCCGACCCTGCACTACCAAAACGGGGGGATTTTAATTAACGACCGCGCCGAAACGAGCATTCCCAACCTGTACGTGGCCGGGGAGGCCTCCGGCGGGGTGCACGGCCGGAACAGGCTCATGGGCAACTCCCTTTTAGACATTATCGTCTTTGGCCGGCGGGCCGGCAAAAACGCGGCCCAAAGGGCAAAAAGCGTGCAGTTGGGCAGGCTCACCTTAGACCACGTGAAACGTTTCCACGAGGAACTGCAAAAAGAAGGCCTCGGCCAAAAGGTGGCCCCCATTTTATTGCCCGACTACCGCGGAAAAATCAGCTAGTCGTTGAGGATAAATTTAAGGCAGGTGAAATTTTAATGAAGCTGTTTGAATACATGGGAAAAGAACTTTTTGCCCGATACGGGATCAAGGTGCCCCGCGGGAAAATGGTGACCACGCCCGCGGAAGCGGGGCAGGTTGCCGCTGAAATTGGCGGTCCGGTAGTAATTAAGTCGCAGATCTTAGCCGGCAAGCGGGGGAAGGGGGGAGGGATTAAGTTTGCCTCCACCCCCCAGGAAGCGGCTGAGTTGACCGCTTCTATTTTAGGCATGTCCGTTCAGGGCCTAAAGGTGGAGAAAGTGCTGGTGGAAGAAAAATTACAAATCGATCAAGAGCTCTATGTGGCCATCACCATTGACGGATCGGCAAAAAGGCCCGTGCTCATCGCTTCTTCCCAGGGCGGCATGGATATCGAGGAAGTGCCTGAAGAATACATCGTGAAGGTGCATATCGATCCTTTCCTGGGCCTGCAGCCCTACCTCGCCCGCGACATTACCCGCCGGTTGGGGCTGGCTTTAAGCGGCCCTCTCGGGAAGGAAATGCAGCGCCTCTTGCCCCTGTTATACAAGATTTTCAAAGAGAAGGACGCTGAGCTGGTGGAAATCAACCCGCTGGTGGT
>DYES01000002.1 GCA_020725585.1 Desulfovirgula sp. | reverse complement strand
CGAAATTTTCTTCCTTGTGCCCCCAATCGTTGGATTGACGGTGGATATTTTATTTATGCGTCAGCGCTGTACGGTTGTCAAAACAAAAATAGGACCGGCGCCGAAATACAATTTAATTTTTTCTTTTGTCCGCAAACCTTGACACAGTTAAATATTTCCCATTATATTAAACCTACAGCAAACAGTAAAAAGTAAATAGCGCAAATTGACTAAAGTTAACAACCAAACTAAAGAGGTGCTATGTAAACAATGAGATCAGAATTTCCTGCCGAACTCAGTAAACGCCTGGGCAGCGTGGCGCTCGGAAAGGAGCCTGCGGATCTGATTTTGCGCCGCGGGAACTTGCTAAACGTATACACCGGTGAGATCCTCAAAGATCAAACAGTAGTTATCGCCGGGGGCAGAATCGCGTACGTTGGCCCGGAGCACGATTTCCCCGTCGGGCCCGAAACAAAAGTCCTCGATATCGACGGGCAGACGGTTATTCCCGGATTAATTGACGGGCACGCCCATATAGATTCCCTGTTGAAAGTAGACGAATTTATCCCGCCGTCCCTTTCCGGCGGCACCACTACCGTAATCACCGACTGCTCCGTAGTTTCAAACGCCATGGGTCTAGAAGGAGTCCTCATTTTTTTAGAGCAGCTCAAAGAGCAGCCCCAGAGAATTTTCGTTACCGCGCCGGTAATTTCTTTTTTGTGGTCGGACCGGGGAGGCGGGGAAAAAGCCATCCGCCTGGCCGAAATGATCGCCCTTTTAGACAGGCCGGAGGTGGTCGGCCTGGGGGAAATATACTGGTCCAACCTTCTCAATGATTTTTTCCGCAAAGATCTGGCGAAACTGATCGAAGCCGCCGTCGCCAGGGGAAAGACTGTGGAAGGCCACGGAGCGGGCGCCCGCAACCAGAAACTGGCAGCATTGGCGGCACACGGCGCGGACGCCTGCCACGAGCCCATCACTGCCGGGGAAGTGCGGGAAAGGCTGCGGTTGGGCATCGCCGCCATGATCCGGGAGGGCTCGATCCGCCGAGAGCTGGCGGCGGTAATCGGGCCGCTTAACCAAATGGCGCTTGATTTGCGCCGGGCCGTGCTGGTTACAGACGGCATCTGGCCGCACGAACTGATTAAATACGGCCACATGGACTATATTGTCCAGAAAGCGATTGATTTAGGATTGGACCCGGTGCGGGCCGTGCAAATGGCCACCCTGAACGCAGCCGAGCATTTTCACCTTGCCGGCGACCTGGGCGGAGTGGCCCCGGGCAAATGCGCGGATCTGGTGGTGGTTCCCGATTTAAGGACCATCAAAGCGCAACTGGTGATTTGCAAAGGGCAGCTCGCGGCCAGGGAAGGAAAACTTCTGGTGAAGCCAAAAGAGGCAGTTTATCCGGAAAAAGTCTTCCAAAACATTAACCTGCCCCCTGTCGGGCCTGATTTTTTCCGCCTGCCGGCAAATTCCCGGCAGGTGACCGTGCGGGCCATGGAAATGGTCACGGACATCGTCAACCGGGAAACCGCCTTGACTTTGCCCGTGCTGGACGGGGCGGTCTCCTTCAGGGCGAACGAAGATATCCTCAAAGTGTCGGTCATCGAACAGCACGGGGGAACAGGCCAGAAATCAATCGGCTTCCTTAAAGGCTTCGGCCTGCGCCAGGGGGCCCTCGCGTGCAGCATCAGCTTTGACGAAGGCAACCTGGTTGTGCTCGGCAAAACCGACGAGGACATGGCCGGCGCCGTCAACCGGATCAGGGAACTGAACGGGGGCCTCGTGTTTTTTGGCGGCGGAGAGGTAATCAGGGAAATTCCTCTGCCTGTTTTTGGAAAAGTGGCCGCCCTTTCCGGAATGGAAGTGGCCGCCAAACTCGACTCCCTGCTGCAAACCCTCAAAGCACAGGGGTGCAAAAGTGAAAACCCCCTCCTAACGCTTTTGACGATCACCTTTACCGCCATTCCCTCCTTAAGGCTTTTATCCCGGGGGTACTGGCTGTCTAAAGAAAACCGGGTGGTCGATATTTTTATAAACACTTAAAACGTCTACTGTCCGGGGAAAATCAAAAAGGCGAAAAGCACAGGGTTTATTTTTTAAGGAGAAGGCGCCAACCGTCTTCTCCTGTTTTTTTAACGAAAAACTTTCTTCAGTTTTTATGAAAAGTATGAAAAGGAAGTTGACAGCCCAGAAGGAATTCTATACTTTATGAAGTAAATTGTTAGTATGATTAAGTTTTTCCTTGAGGAATCAGCAAAAAATTAAAAAAGATTAATAAAACAGGAAGATTAATAAGAAGGGTGCTGAGGGTTCAAATGAGAGAGGAAAACCAAACGACCGGCGAAGAGAAAAAACAAACAACCCACCAAACCGCTCACCAAAACAAAAAAAGCAACCGCCGCAGCATTTTATTCGTTTTGCTCCTGATGGTGCTGGCCTTTGGAGGAATAACCGCCTATTACTGGCACCGTACCACGTACTATATCATTACAGAAGACGCCTATATCGACGGCGTCATTGCCAGAGTGACTCCCCAGGTCAGCGGCCGCCTAATAGAATTTTCCGTAAAAGAAGGGCAGGAAGTCGTCAAAAACCAGATTGTGGGCAGGCAGGAGGATTTGGCTTTGCCTCCGGGAACGAATTCCGATCTGGTTTTGTTAAGGGCGCCCATTTCCGGAGTTGTGCTCAAAGTGGACGGGACGGTGGGGGAAGTGGTGGCGCCGGGGAAAACGCTGGCCTGGATTGCCGATCCGCAATCCTTATACGTAACCGCCAATCTGGAGGAAACCGATTTGCATAAAGTAAAAGCAGGCCAGAGGGCCGAATTTACCGTCGACAGCATTCCCGGAGTCAAATTCACCGGCCGGGTGGCAGAAATAGGACAGGCCGCCCTCTCCACCTTTTCCCTCCTCCCCGCCCGCAATACCGCCGGCAATTTCACCAAGGTGGTTCAACGCATCCCGGTCAGGATCTCCATCGACGATAGAAAAGGGCACTATTTTCGCCCAGGCCTGAATGTGGTGGTCAAAATCCGCGTCCGCTGACAGCAGGTAAGAAAAATCCGGGCAGGCGAGCATAGAAAATTTAAATATATCACATACTGATGAAAATGAATTTTATGAGGAGCGCGCACTCTATGCCCTGGGTGCAAACACTCAATCCTCTTGACAACTTAGGTTATTCTGCCCTGGTCGCCGCCATCCCCATTTTCTTTTTTCTTTTTGCCCTCGCCGGGCTGCGCCTGAAAGGCTACCTGGCCGCCCTGCTCACTGTTTTGCTGGCGGTGATCGTCGCCGTCGCTTCCCACGGCATGCCCGTAAAACTGGCCCTTCTCTCCACCCTGTACGGAGCTCTGTTCGGCCTGTGGCCAATCGGCTGGATTGTGGTGACGGCGGTGTTTTTATACAACCTGACGGTGGAAACCGGGCAATTCAAGATTATCAAGGACTCCATTGCTTCCTTTACCGAAGACCGCCGCCTGCAGGCGCTTTTAATCGCTTTTTCCTTTGGGGCTTTTCTGGAGGGGGCGGCAGGGTTCGGAACCCCCGTCGCCATAACCGCCGCCATGCTGGTGGGGCTTGGCTTTAACCCTCTATACGCGGCAGGAATCTGCCTGATTGCCAACACGGCGCCCGTAGCCTGGGGGGCGGTCGGCATCCCGATCATCACCGCCGGGGCGGTGACCGGCCTGGAAGCCATGGCCATCAGCAAGATGGTCGGGCGGCAGCTGCCTTTTTTGTCCGTGTTCATCCCCTTCTGGCTGGTCTTTGTTATGTCCGGCTGGAAGGGAGCAAAAGAAGTGTTGCCGGCTATCCTGGTGAGCGGGATCTCTTTTGCCGCCATGCAGTGGTTTTCTTCGAACTACTTGAGCCCCATGCTGCCCGACATTCTTTCCTCCCTGTTTTCAATCTTGAGCCTGATCTTCTTTCTGCGCGTCTGGCAGCCCAAAAACGTCTGGCGCTTTGCCGACGAACCGCCCGGTTCGGCCTCGCGGGGAATTAATTACTATCCGCCGGCAACGGTCCTGCGGGCGTGGGCGCCCTTTATCGTGCTTACCGTTTTAATTGGCGACTGGGGCTTAAAACCGGTGAAGGCGCTCCTCGACAAGGCCAGCATTGCCTTTACCTTCACCGGCCTGAATAAAATGATCATCGTCGACGGTAGGCCATTAGAAATAATCTATACTTTCAACTGGCTCTCCGCAGCCGGTACGGCCATTCTGCTTGCCGCTGCGATCAGCGCCCTGATTTTAAGAATCAGCCCCGGGCAGTTTTTCCAAACTTTTTACAGCACGCTAAAAACCCTACGCTTCGCCCTTTTGACCATCGCCAGCATCCTCGGCTTTGCCTTCCTGGCCAACTGGTCGGGGATGACCCCGGCCATCGGCAGGGCGTTTACCGTCACCGGGTTTATTTTCCCCTTTGTCTCTGTCTTTCTGGGCTGGCTGGGGGTTTTTATCACCGGCAGCGACACCTCGTCCAACGCCCTCTTTGGAAAAATGCAGCAGGTGACGGCACAGGCAATGGGCATCAATCCCGTGCTCACCGTTGCCGCCAACTCCTCAGGCGGCGTGGTGGGCAAAATGATCTCTCCCCAGAGCATTGTGGTCGGTACTTCCGCCACGGGATTGACCGGCCGGGAAAGCGATCTCTTCAGGTTTACCCTTCCCCACAGCATCTTTTTTGCCGTCCTCATCGGGTTAATGACGATGCTCCAGGCCTATCTTTTCCCGGGGATGATCCCTCCCGCCACCGGGGCGGGTGCAGCGGCGACAGCTGCCTCCTCCCAAGGGGGACCCTTAATCTTATTTGCAACGGCAATCTTAATTCTTTTTTTAATTGTCTCGACTTCTCCCAAATTACCAGTTTTAGAAACGAAAAGGGATTAACTTTTATTGAACATTCGTGAGAGTAAGGCACTTATACCCCGGCAGGGTCTGGGCAATAACTTCCAGGATATGCCGGTGGCAGGTGAAAAACAACACCTGCTGTTCCGCAGCGATTTCTCCCAGTACTTTCACCGCCCCTTCCAGGCGGCGGGGGTCAAAGTCAACCATAACGTCGTCCAGGATGACCGGCAAAGAGGCGGTTGCCTGATGACAGTGCCTGGCCAGAGCCAGGCGCAGGGCCAGGTACAACTGATGGGCCGCACCCCGGCTCAAAAAAGAAGCGCCTACCCGCCGGCCGTTTGGCTGTTCCACTTCCAGCTGATCCGGAGCGCCCAGCGGGGCGATGATGCGCGTGTAGCGCCCCCCGGTCATCGGCCCAAGATAACTCGCCGCCTGCAAAAGAACGCCCGGCTGGCGCTCCCGTTCGTGTTTCTCCCTGGCCAGGGCCAACAGGGCGGCGCAAAGGGTGCGCACGCGCCATTCCCTGGCCCTGTTCAAAAGCCTTGCTTCGAGCATGCTCTTTTCCTGCCGGGCCAGCGCCAACTCTTCCCCGCTTTCCATTTGCTCCCGGCGCAGCTTCTTTTCCGCCAATTCTTCTTTTAAACGGTTGATCTCTCCCTCGGTCAATTCTAATTGCTCCCTGGCCTGTTCTGATTCTTCTTCGATTTCCGCTTCCGTCGCCCCGGCCAGCGCGCATTCCATCTCCGCCAGCTCTTCCGGTGAGCCGGCAATGAGCAAAAGCTGCTCCTCCAGCGCGGCGGCGTCTTGCTTTAGCTTTTGCTGCCGGGCGAATTGTCCGGCCAGCGCGCGAAACTCTTCCGCATCTTTTGCCCGGCCGGCCGCCAGCAGTTCCTGGAGAGAGTTTTCGATCTCCGCAAGTTCGGCGGCGGCCGCCTCCTTTTCTTCAATAGCTTTCTCCAGCTCCTTTTGAAATTGCTCGACGGCGGCGGCTTTCTTTTCTTCTTCCTCGAGCAGCTCTCTTAAACGCATGACATAGTCGCCGGCAGTTTCCCTGGCTGCCGCTTCCCGGCCCAAAATCCTGGCCACGGCGTTTATTCTTTCTACGTAATTATCAACGTATTTTTCAACCTGCGCATATTCGTTCCGGCAGGCGGTTAATTTCTTGATCGTCTCTTTTGCTTTTTCCGCCAGGCTGATAAAGGAAATCAGGTCGACCGGCGAGGTGGCGGGTAAATTTCTGGCCCGGCACCAGCTCCGCCATTCTTCGGCTAGCCGGTCGCGTTCGTGCGCCTGCTCCGCCGCGGCCTGGGTTGCCCGTTCCAGGCTTTCCAGAGCTCCGGCCAGCGCCTGCCCGGCTTTTTCTTTTTGTTTTTGCAGTTCTTCCCGAAAGAGCTGCTCTCTTTCTTCCCTTTCCAGTTCGCGGCGCACCCGCAAGAGGTCTCCTGAAGTAAAGTCTTCCGCAAGGCCGAGCCGGGGTGCCGTTTCCCTGATCCGCCGGGCAATTGCCTTAAGCTCACCTTCTAAGTGGTCAAGGCGGTCCTGAACACGCTGCATCTCCTGTGCGAGCGCCTGGGCTTCCTGCCGGAGCTGCTCCCGGCGGGCCGCGTCTCCGGCCGCCAGTCTGCGCAAAAAAAGGCGCGTCAAAACCGCCAGGGCGGCCGCGCCGGCCAACAGGAAAAAGCCGGCCGCGCCGGGGCCGACGGCAAAAAGCCCGGCCAGGCCCAGAAGCAGGGCAACGGCGTAAATCCACACGGGCTCCTTTGGGGGCGCCGCCTGCAGGCTCTTTTCTACAAAATCCTTTCGCAGGCGCAAGTCGTTGTACCGCTCCTGCTGCCCCTCCCGGATCACCTGCAGGTTCACTTGCCGCTGCCAATCATGACCCAGCTGTTCCAGGGCCGCAAAACGCTCCTTAAGCGGCAAGGGATTCTCCTGGGCGGCCGGCAGTGCGGCCAGCTTGCCGTTGATTTCTTCAAAAGCCGCTCTTTTTTCGTCAACCTCTTTCTGGCAGGCTTCCCGGACGCGGGCGGCGTTCCTGGCTTCCTCCTCCTGGCTGCGCAGGGCGCGTTCGTAATCCTCCACCTTCCGGCGGACGGCCAGGGAAAGGTCGAGGGCCAGCACCGCCTCCATCTCCCAGGAAGGCCCTAAATCAGCTAACTGCTCGCGTACCTGCTCTTCCAGATATCTTGCTCTGGCTTCTTCTTCGGCCAGCTTTTGCAGTTTTTCCGCGTAGAGGGAACGCTCCCCGTCCAGGCTCCTGATTGCCGCGCCTTGTTCCAGGACGGCTTGCTCAACCGCGAGGGCCCGCAGCTTTTCCTGGAGGCCGGCAATGGCCAGCTCGCACCGGCGGATCAGCTCCCGCTTGCCCGTTCTGCGCTCCTCCAGCTTCTCCAGCCTGGATACGCCGTCTTCCGGAAAGCTTTCGATTGGTTCCTGGGCCGCCAATTGGGCATGGAGGCTTTGCCGCCTGAGCCAGGGGTCCCGGGCTTTTTGCAGGTTCTCCAGGCGCCCAAGCCTGCCCTGCAGCCTGCGGCGCTCCGCCAGCAGGAGCTGCTGCCTTTCTTCCAGCTCTCCCTGTTCGGCCCGCAACTGCCAGTATTGCTCCGGCTGCTGCTCCAGCTTTCTAATTTTCCTGTCCAGCTGATCCAAATCGGAAAGGATCTTGTTTATTTCCGGCTTTTGCGCGCGCCCGTGCGGGTTGAACAAAAGCAAAAGAGAGGAGCTTAAGATGCCGGCGGCCTGGGCCAGTTTCTCCGGCTTCACGCCCGTACCCGCGCCGTAGATATACGAGCTCACCTCTTCTTTCTTTAAATCGTCGATCCTTCTCAACTCATCGAGGCCGATGGCAAAAACGTTCTTAAAAAAGGTGGGGCTGATTCCGCGCAAAAGGCGGCTGCGCAAAAATACCTCCCCTTCTTTTGTTCCGTCCGGCAGATCCACCACTACTCTACCGTCCCCCTTGCCGGTGCGCTGGACGCGAAAAACCTCCCCTCCGTCCTCCACGAGCAGCCAGCCTCCCGTCTGTCCTCCCCGCACCGGCTCGGGTTTATTCCCCTCTGCCTTAAAACCAAAAAAAACGCCGCGAATAAAGGACACCAGCGTCGACTTGCCCGCCTCGTTCAGCCCGTAAACCACTACGGGCGCCCCGTGCAGGTCGCTCTCTGTAAGTGTCAGATCGTAAAGGATGCCGTAGCCGTCAATATGCAGACCAACAAGATTCACGGCTCCTCCTCCTCCCACAAGAGGTCAACGGCCAGATCCTCCGCCGCCGCCAGCAGCTCGGCAAACTCTTCCTCGCCGGGCGGAGGCAGGCGCTTAAAGGCCCGCTCCTCCAGCACGGACAAGCTCTGCCGAAGCCGGGAACGCAGCTCCTCATTGGCCAGCGCCTCCCGGCTTAAAAGAAGCAGGTCGCCCAGGAGCGTCCGGCTCTGCCGGACGGCTTCCTTGTCGACGGAAATGCCGGTCTGGCAGCGGATCGATTCCGGCCAGAGGAAGTTTCCCCGGGGCTGGGCAAAGCGCGTGCGCAGTTCGGTTAAGATCTCGGCGGCGGCCGCCTCGCTTTGCAGCCGCCTGTGCAGCGGGCCGCGGCCTACGAGCCTGATCCGGACCACAACCGACCGGCCTGGGTGGCACTTTTGCACTTCCTTAAGCCTGTCATTAAGGCCGCTTAACAAGTCGTCCTCATTAGCCAGGCCCGCAATGGAAACAACCACTTCCGTCCACCGGACCGTATCCACGGGCAAAAAGCGTAAGGCGGCCAGGCCGCTGCCGGTCACCCTCACCAGGTAGCACCCTTTTTCCGTCCCTTCCCGGGGGTGGCGGCCCTGCGGGTTGCCCGGATAAACAACGGCGGGGTGGCTTTCTCTTAAGATGCGCCGCGTGTGGATATGCCCAAGCGCCCAGTAGTCGAGGCGGCTTTTGAGAAGGTCGTCCAGCTGGCAGGGGGCGTAATTTTCGTGCTCGGGGACGCCCCCCACGTTGCAGTGCAAAACCCCGATGGAAAAGGGGGCTTCCGGATGGCGGCAGATGCGCCGGGCATAGTTTTCAAAAACATCCCGCCGGGGGTAGCTGATCCCGTACACGCGGGCAATCTCAGCTCCCCGGCGCTCTACCGCCCAATAGCCCACTTCTCCGGGGGGAAAGAAGTGAACGTTGCCCGGCCAGGACAACTGCGCCCGCAGCCCCTCGTCGTGATCGTGGTTGCCCCAGGCGACAAACACCGGGATGTCCCTTTCGGCCAGTTTCCCGAGAGCCTCCCGGAAGCGCAGCTGTGCCCGCAGGCTGCGGTCTGCCAGGTCAAAGACGTCGCCGGCGAGGACAAGAAAATCCACCTCATTCTGGATGCAGGCCTCCACAATGTTTTCCAGGGCCATGAACGTGCAGTTCCGCAGCTGGGCGAGGACGTTTTCGCGAACCGCTTCTTCAACATCCGTAACCTGTTCGAAACCCCGAAAAGGGCTGTCCAGGTGCAGGTCGGCGGCGTGAATAAAGGAAAAGCTCCCGTTCAAGTGCTTCCCCTCCCGGCTTTTGGTATATACTTCTCTAAAGTACAGTTAAATCCTGCCTGCCGGCTCCCGCCGACGCCACAAAAAAACCAGCACCCCTGATTTTCAAAAGGCTCTGGTGTTAATCCGCTCTTCATTTTTTCTTTCCCTTTCGGTTCGCCTTCCTCCCGGCTGTCCTGTCCGTTCGCCAAAAGACCGCCCAGCAGGAAAGAAAGTCCTGCCGCCGCCATTTTTCCGGCCGCCAACACCCCGGCGGCCGCCAACCTCGCGGTTTTGCCGGTAATTTCACCGGGCTGAAGAAGAACGAAAGGGGGAACAAAAACACTTTCCCACCCGTCTAGAATAATATGAAAGGAAAAATAAACAGGGGGGTCGATTGCTTTCAGGCGTTAATCCGACATGCCGTAATCGTCCATTTGCTCCGACTAGAAGAACTGGTGACGGAAATAATTTTTCGGAGGGGAAAAAAGATGAAAAAAACAAAAAGGCGCTTCATCGCTCCGGTTTTGCTTATTTTTTTGATCCTGGCCGGCGGCGTGAGCGGCTGCGGCAAACGAACCGAAAGCGCTTCCGGCCCCGGCGCGGGCAAGCCCGCAACTTCCCAATCCGGGCCCACGAGCCCCGCTCCGGAACAAAAAGCTCCGGAACAAAAAGCTCCTGTTCGGATCATCCTTTATTTTAGCGATCAGCAAGCCACGTATCTGGTTCCGGAGGAGCGCCAGGTCACTGCTGAAAAAGGAACCGTTGAGGAAGCAACGGAAACAATAATCAAAGAGCTGATTAAAGGGCCCCAGAATCCGGAACTAAGGAGAACAATTCCTGAAGGGACCCGTTTGCTGTCCGTATCGGTGAAAGACGGGGTGGCCTACATCAACTTTTCCAGGGAGTTTCAAGCGAAGCACTCCGGGGGATCGGCCGGCGAAAGGATGACGGTTTTTTCCGTGGTTAATTCTTTATGCCGTTTAAATGAGATCAAGCAGGTACAGTTCTTGCTGGAAGGGCAAAAACAAGAAAGCATCCTGGGGCACGCCGACACGAGCAGGCCCATCAGCCCGAACTGGGAAATCGTGGCGAAGCCGGGAAAATAGCCGCTCACCCGGCGATTATTTTTACGAACACTTTTCTTTGTCTGGGACCGTCGAATTCGCAAAGAAAGATGCCCTGCCAGGCGCCCAGCACCAGGCGGCCGCTGCCGATCAGAATGGTTTGGGAAGCGCCGAGAATGCTTGCCTTGATGTGCGCGGCCGCATTTCCCTCTGTGTGAGCGTAGCCGCCCTGCCAGGGTACCATTTTTTCTAACTGCTCCAGGATATCCTGAACAACGGTGGGATCGGCGTTTTCGTTAATGATGACGGCAGCGGTGGTGTGCGGCACGTAAAGGTAGCAGACCCCTTCCCTGATCCCCGCGTCCGCCACCAGCTGCCTGACCTGCTCCGTAATATCGATCATTTGTGCACGAGAAGAAGATCTTACCTCCAGGATATTGTAGCTGCTCATTTTCATACCCCCTCCCGGATGTGGATAGGATAAACTTTGGCGCCAGCGCTCTTGCCCCGCAATAGAAAAATATTGTTTTTTGTGGCGCGCTCTATAGCAAGGCCAGCTGAAAAGCGAGCTCCACTGCTTCCGCGGCGCTGCCGGCGCGGTGCACGGCAAAGCACCGCCCCGGCCGGGTCAATTCCCAGGTAAAAAGACCCACAACAGGCTTGCCCATTTTTAAAGCCAGCGCGATTTCCGAAAGGGTGCCGTACCCGCCGGAAATGGCGATCAGGACATCGGAAGCACAGGCAATGACAGCGTTGCGGGCGTCGCCCAGGCCGGTCGGCAGGGCCACCGTCAGATAAGGGTTGCCTTCCCGCCGGCTTACGCCGGGAAGGATCCCCACCACCAGCCCGCCGGCCTGCTGCGCTCCCCTGGCGCAGGCCTCCATCACGCCCCGGCGGCCGCCGCAAATAAGCACAGCCCCCCGGCGGGCTATTTCGCGCCCCACTTCTTCGGCCAGGGAGGCTTCCTGGGGTGTGCATTCGCCTGCGCCAATAACTCCTATATATATCCTCACAGGTTCTGCGCCGCCTTAAAGCCCAGATTAAAGGTCAGGATTTCCAGCTTTACGGAAAGGTCGACGTTACGGACTTCAATTTTCTCCGGCAGGTTTAAAGTTATGGGAGCAAAGTTAAGAATGGCTTCCAGGCCGTTTTTGACCATGTATTCGGCCACATCCTGGGCGGCCCGGGGAGGAACGGCAATAATGCCAATGCGCACATTATGCTTTTCAATTACCTCCGGCATCTTTTCCATGGGCAATACTTCCAGGTGTCCGATCATTTTCCCTATTTTCATTAGATCGTTATCAAAAACGGCTACAATAGAAAAGCCCCGGTCGTTAAATCCCTTGTAAGTACAAAGAGCAAAACCCAGGTTTCCGGCGCCGACCAAAATTAAGGGCCATTTTTGATCGAGCCCTAAAATCTTTAGGGTATAACGCAGCAGGTCTTTCACGTTATATCCCACTCCACGGGTGCCGAATTCACCAAAGTACGCCAGGTCTTTACGCACCTGGGCAGGACTCACTCCCACCCCTTCGGCAATCTCTCCCGAGGAAACAGTGGTTACTCCATTGCGGTCCAGCCTTTCCAGGAACCTGGAGTAAATGGACAACCTGGTGACCGTGGCCTCCGGCACGCGCAATGTTTTCACTAACGGCTCCTCCTTTAACAATCAAGGGTGCAGAAAATTTTCAGAACAGTATTTAAACGATGGCGTTAATGTACCTAAATTCACATGTTTAATTTATTTTATAACACTATCCGGACAGATTTGTCAAATAAGTTTTTTTAATTCCTGAAAAGCCTTCCGGGCGGCTTCGATGGTATAATCAATGTACTCAGCAGTATGGGCAAGCGAAATAAAAATGGCTTCAAACTGGGAAGGAGCCAGGTACACACCCTGGTTAAGCATGCTCCTGAAAAAGGCGGCGTAGACATCCTGATTCGCGGAAAGGGCGGTCTCAAAATCAACCACTTCCCTTTCGGTAAAGAAGGCGCACAGCATCGACCCCACGCGGTTTACGGCCGCCTTGATCCCCGCTTCCCGGGCGGCCAAAGACAGGCCTTCGGCCAGCCGCGCCCCTTTGTTTTCCAGCTCCGCATAGACCCCCGGCTGCTGCAAAACCTGCAGAGTAACCAGACCAGCGGTAACTGCCAGAGGGTTGCCCGACAGGGTCCCGGCCTGGTAGACGGGCCCCTGCGGGGCTACCTGTTCCATAAAGCGCCTCTTCCCGCCGTAAGCTCCTACCGGGAGGCCCCCGCCAATAATTTTCCCCAGGCAGGTGAGATCGGGGTCAATGCCGTACAATTCCTGCGCCCCGCCGTAAGCCACCCGAAAACCGGTGATAATTTCGTCGAAGATCAAAAGCGAGCCGTAATTTTGCGTCAGTTCCCGCACGCCTTTTAAAAAACCCGGCTGCGGCGGCACCACGCCCATATTGCCGGCTACGGGTTCGATAATTACAGCGGCGATACTGGCGCCTTCCCGGGCAAAGATGCGCTCCAGGGCGTTTAAGTCGTTATAGGGGGCAACGATTGTGTTTACGGCGGCATCGGGGGGTATGCCGGGGCTGGTGGGCACGCCGAAAGTAAGCGCTCCGGAGCCGGCCTTGACCAGCAGGTAATCGGCGTGGCCGTGATAGCAGCCCGCAAACTTAACAATTTTGTGGCGCCCGGTGCAGGCGCGGGCCAGGCGCAGGGCGCTCATCGTCGCCTCCGTCCCTGAGTTGACCAGGCGGACCAGCTCGCAGGAGGGAACGGCGGCCGCAATTGCTTTCGCCAGCTCAATTTCCAGTTCGGTCGGGGCGCCGTAGCTGGTCCCCCGCTCCAGGCATTCCGAAAGGGCCTCGATTACTTTTGGATGGCGATGGCCCAGAATGAGCGGGCCCCACGAACAAACGTAGTCAATATACCGGTTGCCGTCCACGTCGTAAAGCCAGGCGCCCTCCCCACGGGCGATGAACACGGGGTTCCCGCCCACAGCAGCAAAGGCGCGCACGGGGCTGTTGACCCCGCCCGGCATGTAGCGCCGGGCTTCGGCAAACAACTGCGCCGACTTATGGTAATTTCTGGACACTAACATTTACCTCCTTGCATAGTTTTGCAAGCGCCTGAAAATCAGCATCACCATTCATCCTCCAGGAAGTACTTCATGCTGCTTTTCTTTAGTTCGGCGGTGCTGAAGAGCACCTGGTAGTCGTTGATGCCGGCGGCTGCCGAGAGGCGCGCGGCAATCTCGCGGCATTGTTCCTCCGTCTGGCCGTGCACCACGGTATACAAATTATAAGGCCACTGGGGGTCGCGGGCGCGCTCGTAACAGTGAGTCACCTCTGGAAAAGAAGACATGATCCGCCCCACTTCCGGCACCCGCTCATCCGGCACCCGCCAGACCACCATGGCGTTGGCCACGTACCCCAGGTCCTGGTGCCGCACCGCCGCGCCAAAGCGCCGGATGATCCCGCGCTGCATAAAATCCCGGACCCTGGCCAGCACTTCTTCTTCACTGATTTTGAGCTTTTGGGCAATCTCCAGAAAAGGCCTCTTGACTAAAGGCAGGCCCTCCTGAAGTTCCCGCACGAGCGCTCGTTCCAGCTTATTCAACATCCTGCTCCTCAAGAAGGTCGAAATTAACCCGGATTTTAAAAATCTTTACCGCGGGCAGAAAAAGGTATTCCTGTATGCCCGTGCGCTCCCTGATTTCCTGGACAATCTCATGAAGTTTCTCCTCGGACGGGGCCAAAACGGTGAACCACATGTTATATTCGTGATCGCGCAAGTAATTGTGCGTGACTCCGGCAAATTTGTTCACCTCGGCGGCCACCTCCGCAATCCTCTCCGCAGGCACTTTCAGGGCGCAAAGCGTCCCCTTGTAGCCCACGTTCCGGGAATCAAAAATGGCCCCCAGCCGCCTGATTACTTTCGTCTCGATCAGCCGCCGCAGGCGGTTGATCACCTCTTCTTCGGTCGTCCCCAATTCCCGGGCGAGTTCGCGGTAGGGTTCGGGCACAACGGGCAGGTTTGTTTGCACGCGATTTAACAATCGCTTATCCAGCTCATCCAGCATTAAATACCTTCCTTAAATCCCATAATCATCATACCACTTAATACCCTACTTCACTTCCATTAACCCCACCTGGCGTCCGTCCAACGCGCTTGGTGATGATCCGTTTGGACGAACGCCGCCCTTGTTTATCAGGAGGTTTTTCGATAATCTCTCTAAAGCAAAAATTATTCCTTTGCTTTTCGACCTTCGTTTTGCGACCTTCCGTAGCTGCACCAGGGCTCCTCGGCCATAAAGTCGCCGGAATAAAAGTAGGCGCGCGCCCGGCAGCCGCCGCAGATTTTCCGGTACTCGCAGGAGCCGCAGGCGCCCCGGTATGCGCCTGAGCGCAGCCTCTTCAACACCGGATTGTCCCGCCACAGTTCGCAAAAAGAAATCTCCCTTACGTTCCCCAGGGGAATATTTAAATATGCGCAGGGCTGGACGTTTCCCCGCGGGTCGATAATGCAATACGCAACCCCGGCCAGGCAGCCGCGGCTGAAGCGGGTCTTGACCCCCAGCTGCCTGGCGATGCGCATAAATTGGGGAGCGCAGGTGGGCTTGAGCTCGATGGGCACCTGCTGCTGTTTTTGCAGAATGCGCCGCAATAAATTCTCGTACTGTTCAGCGCGCAGGGATTCTTCCTCTATGTTCACTGCCCGGCCGGTAGGCACCAGAAAGAAAATGTGGTGGGCCGCGGCCCCCTGTTCCACGGCAAAGTCGGTGAGCGCCTCGACTTCCTGGAAGTTCCAGTCGACCACCGTGGTGTTAATCTGGAAGGGAAGCCCCGCCTCGCGGCAGATCCGCATCCCTTCCACCGCCGCCCGCCATGCGCCCGGCGAGCCGCGCCAGTCGTCGTGGCGGCGCGGGTCGACGCTGTCCAGGCTGATGCCCATCATCCGGGCGCCGGCTTCTTTGAGCCGGCCGGCCAACTCTTTAGTGAGCAGGGTGCCGTTGGTCCCGAAAACGGGCTTTAGCCCGAGCTTTGCCGCGTGCTCGACCAGTGCAAGGATGTCCGGGCGCAGCAGCGGTTCGCCCCCGCTGAAAATCATGATTTTAAATCCTGCCCGGGCTATCTCGGCAATTAAAGCCAGCCCTTCCGCAGTCGTCAATTCCTCTTGGGCTCTGTCCCTGGCGTCGCGGTAACAGTGCCGGCAGCGCAGGTTGCATTCGTTGGTGGTGTTCCAGGAGATGATCATTTCAACCGTCCTTGTTCTGGTTAAATTAAAACTTACATTATGCTTATATTATACTTGCGCCAACCAGCGGGCCGCGTCCTTGGCGTGGTAGGTCAAAATGAGGTCGGCCCCCGCGCGCTTGATGGCCGTCAGGGTTTCCATCACCACGGCCCGTT
>DYES01000052.1 GCA_020725585.1 Desulfovirgula sp. | reverse complement strand
GGCTTATCCCAGAGGCCTTTTTCCGTGGAGCGGCCCACCTTAAACCGGGGCATGCCGCGGTTTCCTTCGATGGAGGTCATCAGGGCCGTGCCCTCACCGCAGACGAAGGCGCCCGCCCCGGCCTTGATTTTGATGTGGAAATTGAAGCCGGAATTGAGAATGTTATCCCCTAAGAGTCCGTATTGCTCGGCCTGGGCGAGAGCGATTTTCAGGCGGTGGATGGCCAGGGGGTACTCGGCGCGGACGTAAATGTAGCCTTCGTCTGAACCCGTGGCGTAGCCGCAGATGATCATTCCCTCCAGGACGGCGTGGGGATCGCCTTCTAAAACGCTGCGGTCCATGAAGGCCCCAGGGTCTCCCTCGTCGGCGTTGCAGATGACGTAGCGCTTGTCTTTAATTTTTGCGTTCAGCGCTCCCTGCCACTTGGCGCCGGTGGGGAAGCCGGCGCCGCCCCTTCCCCGCAAGCCGGAGGTTTTTACCTCGTCCACCACTTCCTGGGGTTTCATCTGGAATAAAACTTTCGTTAAGGCGCGGTAGCCGCCCATGGCGACGTATTCCTGCATGTCTTCGGGGTTGATGTAGCCGCACTTGCTCAAAACCAGCTTTTGTTGCCGTGCGTAGTAAGGGACGCGGTCGTAAGTCAAGATTTTTTCGCCTGTTTTCGGGTCCGTATAGAGGAGCCGCTCGACCACTTCGCCCTTGGCCAAGCTCTCTACGATTTCGGGCGCATCAGCCTCGCTTACACGGGTGTAGAAAATTTTCTCCGGCTCCACGGCCACCACCGGACCCTGCTCGCAAAAGCCGTGGCAGCCGACCGGCTTCACCTTTATTTGGTCTGCAAGCCCCCTGGCGCTGACCTCTTCCTGCAGCCTGGCGAGCACTTTCGTTGCGCCGGAAGAAATGCACCCGCCCGCGCACACGCACAGTAGTTTTAGCTTGACGTCCGCGGGGGGGCGTAAGCAGCTTAAGAGCTCCTGGCGCTTTTCCCGGCAGGCCGGGTCATCGTGGCAGAATGGGCCGTCCAGGCGGCAGAGGACGTAATCTTTGCAGGGCGTACGGGGTGAATGAGTGCACTTTTCGCAGCATTTTTCCAGGAGATTGTTCACGAGTCATCCCTCTCCCTATTCGTATTGCTTGAGGATTTCCAGCGCCTGCTCCGGTTGAAGCCGGCCGTGGGTGTCGTCGTTCACCATCATCGCCGGGGCGAGTCCACAGGAGCCGATGCAGGCGACGGTTTCCAGCGTGTACCGCAGATCGCCCGTAGTTTCGCCCTTTTTTATTCCCAACGCATCCTCGATCTGCTGCAGGATGCGCGCCCCTCCGCGAACGTGGCAGGCCGTGCCCTGGCAGACGCGGATGATGTTTCGGCCCCGGGGCTTCAAGTGGAACTGGGCGTAAAAAGTGGCTACGCCGAAGGTTTTGCTAAAAGGGATTTTCAGCTCCGCGGAGATTTTTTGCATGACTTCCTTCGGGAGATAGCCGTAAATTTCCTGGGCGCCCTGTAAGAGCGGGATGAGCGCCCCCTTTTCGCCTCTGTACTTCTCAAGTAAGCTTTGCAGTGCCTCTTCTTTTGCCTTGTCTTCTTGCGTGCAACGGCACCCGGACAAATTTACCTCCCCTTTCCCAACAAATTTTTCCTGGTGTAAATCACCCGCTCCTCCGTAACCAGGCAGTGCACCGGGCAGTCGTAAGGCCCGGGCGTGATTTCCGGCCGGATTTGCAGCTCGAAAGCCGGCGCCACGTAAAAAGTGTCCGGCCTGGTTTGGGGCAGAAAGCGGTCGTAAAAGCCCCCGCCGTAGCCCAGGCGGTTGCCCCTTTCGTCGTAGGCCACGCCCGGTACGACCACCAGGTCGATTTTGGCCGGCTCCACCGGGCGCAGGCGCCCCGGCGCGGGTTCTAAGATGCCCCACGCGCCCGGCGCCAGGTCCTCCGGGTAATTGAGCAAAAGCGAAGGCATCAGCCGTTTGGCCCGGGTGTCCGTGAGGGGGACGACCACCTGCTTTCCCATCGCCAGCGACTCCCGAATCAGCTCCCCGGTGCGCACCTCGTTGCGAAAATCGATGTAAGCCATTAAAATGGCTGCCCGGCGGTACTCTTCCAAAGCCAGCAGCCTTTTGACGATGGCCGCGCTTTTTTGGGCCACTTCCTGCTCGCTGAGGGCTAAACGGGCTTTGAGCACTTCTTTTCTTATTTCGCTCTTGCTCATAAAAATCCTCCAGAATTTCAGTCTTGCGCCACCATATTTTTTCCGAGCGTAACATTTTGCCCTGCCCTCCGTCAAGAGCCAGGCTGCTTTCCCCAGCCTTTAGCGCGGGGCCGGGAGATTTCCCGCCCGTATCGTGGCCAGTTTCCCGAAGGACGTGGGGGACGGCGTGACAATTTATTTTAATGAAGAAAGAAGAAGGAGGAAAGAAGGATAATCAGGTCTGCCTGAAGAAAAAAAAGATCGTGTTTTGGTTGTGAGGGGAGGTGTTTTAGAGAAAAATGGCGAGCTTTTTAGATGAGTTTTTAGATTACACACTGCAGGAAGACTTTAAAAGCCTGGAAAGCAACCACCGCAGCATGGTCAATGCGGTTAAACGCATTAAGGCCGCCGCCGCCGCGGGCAATCTGGACGCCCTCCAGCAGGCCCTGGCCCGTTACGGGGAACTGGCGGAAAGGCAGAAAGAGGTCCTGCAAGGTTTTCAGGAAAAGCTGCCTTCTTTTAACATATCGTCTTTTTTAGCGGAGAATTTCCATATGAGTTTTTTAGAGGCCCTGGCCGAGCAAGGTCTGACCGTGGAGGCGGCGTACCCGGTTTACGAAGTGCTGCCGTTTAAAGTGCGCGTATTCCCGGACAAAGAGATGATTACCATCAACGAGAAAGTTAACCGCGATTTGCGCCCGGGCGTATTGGCCCGGCGCCTGAAGAAAGAGATCGACCGCCTGCACGGAGCCCCCTTCGATCCCCAGCGTTTTCTTGCGGTGCTGGCGGCGGCCTACGATCTGGAAATGGCCAGGCACTTTGCCCGGACCGGCATAGACGCGCGCGAACAGGAAGTGCCGCTCAAAGACGTCTACAATACGCTTACCCTTTTGCCGCAGCACAAGCGCGCCTATCCGCTGCAGTTATTTGCCTTTGACCTCCACCGGGTGCTGAAAAGCGGCCAGATGACCGCTCCGGACGGCCGGCGGCTTTCGCTGGGACACGTACGCGACCAGCGAAGGGCCCTGGTGGTTTTGGACGCCCGGGGGCAGCCCCAGCGCTACGGGGTGATGAAATTTTACCGGGAGGGATAAACGGTGGACGTGGTAACCAGGGAAGCGGCCCTTGCAAGCCTGCGGCAGGGAGTCCCGCCGGCGGATGAAAAGGTGCTGGCGGCGATTACGGTGGGAGCGCAGGAAGGCATCTGGGGATTCTGGCGGGATTACTACCTTGCCGATTACATCGCGGCCGGCGGCAGCAAGGTGAAGTTTTTAATCGGCAGGCCGGGCTCCGGCAAGACCCACGCGCTCTTTATGCTCCTGGCCGAAGCACGGCAGTTGGGTTACCTCACTGTTTATACCGACGCCCGCCAGGTGCGGCTGAACAAGTTTGACTCCCTTTACCAGGTCGTTCTCGACGCGGTGGAGATGGAGGATTTAATAGCCGATTACTGCGCCGCGCTGGTGGCGAGCCTTGGTTACCGGGCCGAGGAGGTTCCTTCGGACCAGGATTTTTTTAGCTGGGCGCAGGGGCGGGGACGGGCGGCCGAGTCGCTCCGCCGCGAAATTCAGGAAAAATTAGATGCTTTTTACCAGGACCGAAAGATCAACCACAGCTTTGCCGCGGCCTTTACGCAGCTCTGCGCCGATCGCCTGGGGACCCGCCGCCTGGTCCCGGAGCAAAAGGAAATCCTTGTGGAATGGCTGAAAGGGCGTCCCGTGCCGGCAAAGATGCTTAAACCTTTAAAGATTTTTACCCGCATCGATAGGTATAACGCCCGGTACATGCTGGCTTCTTTCCTTTACCTGCTGCGGCTCTGCGGGCGCCGGGGCCTGTGCGCGGTTGTTGACAACCTGGAGGCACTTTTGGAACGCGGGCCGGAGGGGCGGCGCTTTCTTTACGGCCGGACGGCCCGCAACGAAGTTTTTGAAAGCCTGCGCCAGTTAATTGACGATTTCGCCGGTTTCACGGCTGCTTTTTTCGTTTTTGCCGGACGGCCCGAACTCCTTCACGACGAAAAAGGCGGTTTTAAATCTTACGAAGCGCTGTGGATGCGCATTCAAAAAGAGGTTTTTGGGGCGCGCCCGAACAAATTTGCCGATCTCCTCGAGCAGGACGCCCTGGTGCAGGAATATTTCACCCCCGAAAGGTGTCTTGAGCTGCAAACCAAACTTAACGCCCTTTTTTCTCTCGGCACGGAGCTTGCCGAGGAGGATTTCCGCTGCTTGCTCGAGACGGTCAGCATGTTTTCGCCGGTGCGGCGGGTGGTGGAAGCGATCGTCGGCCAAAAGAGCGCCGCGGAAGCGGAAGGAGGCGAACCGCATGAAGGAATTTCGCGCCCGGCAGGTTGTTGAACTTTTGCGTTCCGGCGTTTCTTCCCGCTATTTGAGCACTATTTTTTCCTACGGGCGGGAAGCGGCCATCGAACGGGTGAGCCGCGAGTTAAAACAAGTGCACGCGGAGGGCACAGTGGCTTCCCTGGTTATTAAGGGTAATTTCGGGAACGGTAAGACGCATTTTTTGAATATTGTCTTCCAGAAAGCGCTGGAAATGAACTTCGCCGTTAGTTTCGTGCCCCTTTCCCGGGAAACGCCCTTTCACCGGCTGGAACGCCTTTACCGGCGCGCGGCCACCGGGCTTTTCCTGCCCGGCTACGACCAGCCCGGCCTGGCGCCTCTGCTGGAAGCGCTCGTGCCCGGCAGCGCAGAAGCCGAAGCCATTTTCGACTATGCGGAGCGCAACCTGCATCCCAAACTGGCGGCGGTGCTGCAAAACTACCTGGAGGAGAGCGGGGACGCCTACAACCGGCACATTTTGCTCAGCGACCTGGCGGGAGACTTTGTACCGAACGCGCAGTTGAAGTCGATCCATCGGTTGAATTTCGGAAAAGCCCTCCCTCTGCCGCGCTTTACCGTGAAAGAGAGCATTTTCGATTATTTCCGTTTTCTGGCCCGCCTGATTCGTTCTTGCGGCTACGCCGGGTGGGTCATTTTATTCGACGAGTTCGAGCAGTTGATGTATCTGGGGGTTTTGTCCCGCGCGAACGCCTATTTAAATGCCGCCCGTTTTATGTCCCCGGCCTACGGGCTGACCGCCACGTACACCGTTTTTGCGGCTTCTTCCAACCTCTGGTCGGAACTGATCTGGAAGCAAAAAAACAGCGACTACGACCTCGTCCCGCAAAAGCTGGCGGATAAAGGAAGGGAGCACGAGATTCCGACGGTGCGGGAGGTCTTCGGCTGTTTTTTAAGGGATAATCTTTTTTTGGATACTCTTTCCGCTTTTGATACCCGCCGCCTTCTCCAGGCCGTGCGGGACCACCACGCCTGCGCTTACGGCTGGCCGGCACCGGTGGACCTCGACCGGCTCACCGGCGGCATTCCTTCAGACAGGCCGTTGCGCACCGTAATCCGGGCCCTCGTGGAGTACCTGGACCTGGAGTATCTCTATGGCGAAAGGCCGGAAATTACGGTGGCGATGCCGGAAGAGATTCTTCCGGAAGAGGTGGCGGCGGCGGATGGAGATGGAGAAGAGGAAGAATGAAGAATCATTCATGAAAAATACTGAAGAATTGCTTGCCGCCTTTAACGCGGCGCTGGCTGACGAAATCGCGTACCTGCTGCACGAAGGAGGGCGCCCCCTGCAGGCCGTGGACGGGGTGCTGATGCACCGCTCCGAGGCAGGTTTTTTATACGTTTTCGAACTGGAAGCGGAAGCCTTTTTCCCCGACGGCACGCCGGTGCGCGTACGCTGCAGTGGGCGCGAAACCCGGGGTGAGGTGGTGGCCGTCCGGGGCGTGGAGCTGACGCTGGCCCTTTGGGAAAGCCTGGGCGATTACGTGGAGCGTGCCGAGATCTTTAACGAGCCCTGGTTTTTGCTGGCTGCGCTGCAGGAACGCTTAAAAGAAGCAACCGAAAGAAATCTCTTGCTGGCCCAGGCGGTCCTGGCGCCGGTGCCCGCGCGGGCGCGGTGCTTCCTTCCGCCTTCGGCCGCGGGGGCGGCGCAGGAAGAGGCCCTGCGTATGGCCGCCGAACGCCCGGTTACCTTCCTTTGGGGGCCGCCGGGCACCGGCAAGACCGAAGTGCTGGCCCGTCTTGCGGGGCAGTTTTACGAACGCGGCTGGCGGGTGCTGATCGTCTCCCACGCCAACGTGGCGGTAGACGGGGCGGTATTGCGGGCGGCGGCGCAGATCGGGGAGGCGGCGCCGCCCGGCACGGTGGTGCGCTGCGGCTGGGCCCGGTTGCCGGCTTTGCAAAAGAGCGGCCTTCTGGCCTCCAACCTGGCCGCCGCGCGCCGTCCCGACCTTCGGGAGCGGCGGCGGGAGCTGGAAGCCGCGCTAAACGCCCTTTTGGGCGAACTGCGAGCCGGCCGGCGGTACCCAGCGGGTTTACCCGGCGAGGTGGAGCGGGCCCTGCGCGAATTAAGGGCGGAATTAAAAGAGGTGGAAGCGGAGATCGTCCGCAAGGCCCGCGTAGTGGGATGCACGCTGGCGATGGCGGCGACGGACGCGGCGATTTACAGCGGCCGCTACGATGCCGTGTTGCTGGACGAGGCCAGCATGGCTTACCTTCCGCAGGTCTTTTTTGCCGCTTCTTTGGCCCGCAAAAAACTGGTGGTGAGCGGCGATTTCCGCCAGCTGGCCCCTGTGGCTCTGGCCCCGACGGAAGCGGTGAAGTACTGGCTGAAGCGGGACGTTTTTGAGCAGACCGGGATCGCCGCCGCCTTTGCCGAAGGAAAGATGCCGGAAATAGCCGTTTTGCGCCTGCAGCGGCGCATGCATCCGGCCATCGCCGGGTTTGCAAACGATTTTGTCTACGGCGGCCTCCTTTACAACGCCCCGGAAACGTCCCGGCGCGCCGCGCTGGCTGCTGCCGCGCCCTGTCCGGGAGCGGCGCTGGTGCTGGTGGACTTAAGCGATCTTCCCGCCCTTTGCTACCGGCACGGCTCCTCCCGCTTTAACCCTCTCTCTGCTTTTTACGCCCTGACGCTGGCCCGGCAAATCAGGCAAAACGGCCTCCGGGCGGCCCTGCTCACGCCTTACGCGGCCCAGGCCCGGCTCCTGAGCGAACTGCTCAAAGGGCTTCTCGGTGTGGCCGGCGCCCGTTCCGAAGCAGCCGGCCTTGCGGCCGCCACCATCCATCGCTTCCAGGGAGCGGAGCAGGACGCGGTCGTGCTGGACTTGGTGGACGCTTTCGGGCAGCGCGGTCCGGGGGGCCTTCTTTCCCGGCGAAAGGGGGATGCCGGCCGGCGGCTGGTAAACGTGGCCGTAACCAGGGCGCGCGGCAAATTGTTCGTGCTGGCCGACCGTGCTTTCTTGGAGAGCCGCCTGCCCCCCGACGCTCCTGTGCGGGAGCTCTTTCGTTTTATTGCCCAAAACGGCAGGGTGGTAAAGGGCCGGGAGCTTCTCGGCTCTTTGCCTGTGCACATCCGGAGCCAGGGGCTGGAGCTCACCTGGTATACCGAGAGCCGGTCGGTTCGGGAAGCCTGGGAAGAAGACGTCCGGCAAGGCGCGGCGCTCCAGCTGGAGTGGCCCGCCGCCGCCGGCCCTCCGGGGCGGCCGGTAACCGCTCTTTTGCTTAAGGCAGGGCAAAAAGGCGCCCGCCTCTGTTTGCGCGCCGGCCGCCCGGCGGCTTTCCCGCCGGAGCTGCGGCCTTACGTCGTAAGCCGCCCGCCCGCCCGCATGCCGTTGACGCTGATCGACCGGAATATCTTCTGGTACGGATATCCCTGGCCGGAGGACGGCCGGGTGGACCGGGTAAGCGTAAGGGTGAGTGGAGAAAAGATTTGTCGGACCCTGATGTGCTTATTGGAGATGGATTTGCGCAGCGAGTTTTTTAGCGGGCGTTATGCCGGTCTTACGGCTTACGTGGAAAACAGGTTTTTGTGTCCGGGCTGCGGCCGTCCGCTGACGGTACGGGCCGGCGCGGGCGGAAGGCATTTTCTCGGCTGCACTGCTTACCCGCACTGCGACCAGGCGCCTTACAAACTGACCGCGCAAATTCTGGAAGAATATCTGGCTGCATCGGGGCTGACCTGTCCGGCGGGCCATCTCTTCAAGGCGGTGCCGGCCAAAAGCGGCCTGCTCGCCGTATGTTCGCACACCCCTGCCTGCCGCTGCGTGTTACGGGTGAGAGATCTGCTTTAACGTTAAGAGTGGAGAAATTGTGCTGTTTAGGGGGCCTGGATTTCCGGTGGGATTTTCATTGGTCTGGTTATGGCGGAATTGCGGGAATATCTCTGGTATTTGGTGGCAAGTCTTACGCCAAGAATTGGTGCGTAACAGGATCAGGGCAGTTTTACGTAATCGTCGTTGTCGGGCCAGCTCCCGCAGCATTCTCCGGGAACACACTCTTCTTTTTTGTTTTCTTTGCAGCACAAATGCTCGCCGCCCCCGCCTTTGGCGCCCGCCCTGGGCACAAACGGCGCGGACATCACCCTGGTTAAGTCTGTCCCCCCGCAGTGAGGGCAGCGCGGGGGCGCGCCGCTTTCCTGCCCCACCCCCAGCAGGATCTCCACGCGGCGGCCGCAAGAAAGACAGTTGTATTCATAAATAGGCATGGAAAACTTGACCCCCCCCTTTATTATTTTCCGCGGGGTTGACCGCGGCTGTCGCTATTGGCTGCGTTACAGGGCTAAAACTTTCACCAGCCTGTCCCACATGTTGACTATTTCCTCGCTGGCCGGCCCGGTATTGTACTGGATCACCGGGAGCTTTTGGCGGACGGCTTCGTTTACGGCGGGGTCGTAAGGTATTTTTCCCACCAGCGCAATTCCCTTGCGATTGCACAGGGTCTCAATTTCGCGCGTATATTCCTGGCTTAAGTCCCATTTGTTCACGCAGACGGCCGCTTTTCCCTGGAAATGCTCGACGAGGCCTAAGACCCGCTCCAGATCGTGCAGGCCGGAAAGAGTCGGCTCGGTGACCACCAGGGCCAGGTCAATTCCCGAAAGGCAGGCGATCACCGGGCAGCCGATCCCCGGCGGGCCGTCGGCGATAATTAAGCTGAAGCCCTCTTTTTCCGCAATTTCCCGTGCTCTTTTGCGCGCCGCGCTGACCAGCTTTCCCGAATTCCCTTCCGCGATTCCCAGTCGGGCGTGCACGAGGGGGCCGTACCTGGTGGCGGAAACGTAAAGGCAGCCCGCCAGGTGATCCACCATCTTGACGGCCTGGCAGGGGCAGGCGTGAAAGCATACGCCGCACCCTTCACAGGCCAGCGGATCCACCGTGAAATTGCGAATGGCCCCGAAATGACAGAGATTTGCGCACAATTCACATTCCAGGCACTTGTCCGGATCGATGACCGCTTTGGGGGGGCCGTGAAAGGGTTTTTTTTCTTTTTCTTGAGGCTCCAGCAAAAGATGCAGGTTGGCCGCATCCACGTCGCAGTCGACCAGCACTTTGTTCCAGGCCAGCACGGCCAGCGCACCGGCTACGCAGGTTTTCCCGGTACCGCCTTTTCCGCTGATGATTGCCAGTTCTTTCAATGGCAAGCCACCTTCTTGCACTTTTCCCATAAAGCGAGAAAATCTTCCCGCCACTGCGGGCGCGCCGCCAGCAAAGGCAGTCCGCGGGCGTAGGCCGCCGCCACCTGGCGGTCCAGGGGGATTCTAAGCAGGATGGGAAGGCCGTACTTCCGGGAGAATTCCTCCACTTCCTGGTCGCGTCCGTCGGAGCGGTTCACCACGATGCCGCTTTTAATCCCCAGGGCCCTCACCATTTCTGCCGCCAGTTCCAGATCGTGCAGGCCGAAGGGGGTGGGTTCCGTGACCAGCAGGCAAAAATCGGACCCTTCCACGGCTTTGATTGCCGGGCAGGATGTTCCGGGCGGGGCGTCGATAATGGCCGCCGCGCCGCTTAAGCGCCGTTCTTTCACGGCCTGGATGAGCGGCGGGCTGATGGCGACACCCACGTTTAAACGGCCGTGTGTAAAAGCAATCCTCTCAGTGGCCCATCCTTCTTCCCGCCAGCCTATTTCCCGCGCGGCGGGAGTAAGCGCTTTTTCCGGGCAGAAATACCAGCAGCCGCCGCAGCTGTGGCACAGTTCCGGAAAGGTGAGGACGCTGCCGGCAAGCACGGCCAGGGCGTGGTAGGCGCAAATCTCCGCGCAGCGCCCGCAAAAAGTGCACCGGGACTGGTCTACTTTCGGAACCGGCACGGTTACCGGCTCTTTCGTCTCCAGGCGCGGCTTTAAGAAAAGATGGCCGTTTGGCTCCTCTACGTCGCAGTCGAGGTATTGCACTTTTTCCGAGCCGGCCAAGGCGAGCGCGAGGCTGACGGCCACCGTCGTTTTTCCCGTGCCCCCTTTGCCGCTGGCGACGGCAATCAGCATGGCTTTTTCGTCCCTACCTTCCCCTGATTCCGGCGTGCGGCATCGCGTTGGCCCCGGTCAAAGGGGCCAGTTCATTGTTTAAAAACTGCCTGTATGCTTCTTGCACGCTTTTCCCCCCGGCGGTGTATAATTTTATTCCCGCCGCCTGCAGCACGGCTGCCGCGTTTGGCCCCACCCGGCCGGTGATGACCGCCCGCACACCTCTTTTCACAAGCTCCTGGGCGGCCTGAATGCCGGCGCCGCCGCCGGAGGAAGCGCCCGGGTTGGGGATGAATTCCCACTTTTCCTGATCCGCATCCACCACGGCAAAAAAGCTGCACCGGCCAAAACGGGAATCCACCGGGTCGGCAGGGTTTTTGCTCGGGGCGGAAATGGCAATTTTCATTGTTTCACGTCGCCTCCCTGACGAATGATCTGTCCAGCTATAACGGACTTACGTTCGTTATCATTTTATTCCTGTTTTGAAACTTTGTCAAGAAATATATTATGCGGGCGGCAATTGCCCGTTTGGGGATGTCCGGCACCTTGAAAACCCTTCCTTCAGGTGGTAAGGCGGAGGGATTGTATAGGCCGGGGAATTATGATATATTGTAAAAAAATATTGTAAAATATATCGTAAAAGAACTAGCGTTAAGAAATTAAAAGAAAAGAAATAACAGACAAAGGAACCTGAAATCAAAGTAAACCAGAGGAGCAAGTTAAAGGTGGATGCCTGATGAGCAGACCGTCCAAAGATAATTCCCCGTCCATGACGAACACAATTTTAGAGAGTATCGCCGACGGCGTTTTTACCGTCGACCGGAGCTTTCGAATCACTTCTTTTAACCGCGCGGCGGAAAAAATCACCGGCGTGGCGCGTACAGAAGCCCTGGGCCGCTTTTGCTGGGAGGTATTTCGGGCCAGCATCTGCGAGGCGGACTGCGCGCTGAAAAAAACCATTGAGACGGGGCGGCCGCTGGTGAACAGGGCGGTTTACATCGTTAATTCCGCCGGGAAAAGGGTGTCTATTAGCATCAGCACCGGCGTGTGGAAAGACGAAAAAAACCGGGTCATCGGCGGGGTGGAAACCTTCCGCGACCTCAGCCTGGTGGAGGAATTGCGCAAGGAGCTGCGCAGCATGTATACCTTTCAAGACATCATCAGCAAAAATCACCGGATGCAGGAAATTTTTAAAATCCTCCCGGACATTGCCCAAAGCGAGAGCACGGTTTTAATCGAGGGGCCTACCGGCTCCGGCAAAGAGCTGCTGGCCAGGGCCATCCACAATTTGAGCCCGCGCCGCGACGGGCCTTTTGTGGCGGTGAACTGCGCCGCCCTGCCGGATACGCTGCTGGAGTCGGAGCTGTTCGGGTATGAGGCGGGCGCCTTTACGGACGCCAAAAAAAGCAAGCCCGGCCGCTTCGCCCGCGCCCGGGAGGGGACGCTTTTGCTGGATGAAATCGGGGATGTTTCCCCGGCGCTGCAGGTAAAATTGCTGCGGGTGCTGCAGGAAAAGGAGTACGAGCCCCTGGGGGCAACCAGGCCTGTAAAGGCCGACGTGCGGGTGCTGGCGGCGACCAATCAAAACCTGGCGGAGCTGGTGGAAAAGGGCTTGTTCCGCCGGGATTTGTATTACCGGATCAACGTGGTGACGCTTCGCCTGCCTCCTTTGGCCGAGCGCAGGGAAGACATTCCCTTGCTGGTGGAGAGCTTTATCGACAGGTTCAATGTCTTGAAGGGAAAAGATATCGCCGGCATTTCTGAAGATGCCCTGGCGATTTTGATGCGCTATGATTTTCCCGGCAACGTCCGGGAACTGGAAAACATCATCGAGCACGCCTTCATCCTTGCTAAAGGAGGGTTAATCGAACCGGCGCACCTGCCTGGGTATTTGCAAAATGCAACGGCTGCGCCGGTCTTAAGCGGCGCTTTGACCCTGGCGGAAATTGAAGCGCGGGCCATTGTCGAGGCGCTTGCGCGCAACAATTACAGGCGCCTGGCCGCCGCCCGGGAGCTGGGCATCGACAAGACGACACTCTGGCGGAAAATGAAGCGCTACGGCATCAAGATTCCGGCCCAAAGCTAAAGCCGGCGGGTCAAGATTTGCGGGTAGGGTCCGTTATGATTTTTTATAGGTGCGGGGTGCAATCTGCACCTTGTGCGCCGGCAATAAGGGTGCAATCTGCACCCTGTTTGTCTTTTATTGATTTTTTGCAGGCCATTTAGATGCCGCTTAGATAATGAAAAAACCGGGAGAAAAGCGTCTTTATTTGGTCTGGCATGAATTTTGCAGCCTGATAGCCGGTAGCTGGGCGAATGGATTTAAAATTTAGGAAAATCTTTGTGCGGGAGGTAGTTTAATGAAAGTTGCGGTCGCCAGCGAACAGGGTTTTGTTTCTGCCCATTTCGGGCACTGCGCCGAGTTTGCGCTTTATTCGGTGGGTTCCGCCGGGGAGATCACGGAAAAGCTGGTGGTGCCCAACCCTGGTCACCAGCCTGGCTTTTTGCCCAATTATCTGGCGCAAATGGGTGTGACCCACATTATTGCTGGGGGCATGGGCCAGCGCGCGCAGATACTTTTTGCCGAGAAGGGAATCACCCCCGTTTTGGGGGCGAGCGGTCCCGTGGACCGGGTGGTGGAAGATTTTCTCGCCAACCGCCTGGTGACGGGCGCCAGCACGTGCGACCACGAACACGGACACGGGGACGGCAGCGGAGCCTGCCACGCGGGAGGCAAAAAAGGCTCCGGCGCCGGATGCGGGCACAGGGATGATTCCTAGATGAGGGTTGCCGTCACCCGGTGGGGCCTGCGGGTATCTCCGCTTTTCGACACGGCCCGGCAGGTTACGGTTTACACGCTGCAGGGAAAAGACATAGTCTTCCGGCAGGAAATAAACGTGGAAAATGTGCCGCCCGTCTTGAAAGCAGATTTTTTATCCGGCCTGGGCATACAGGTGCTTATTTGCGGGGGAATTAGCGACTTTTTCCTCCGGCAGTTGCTTAACGGAGGAGTGCGGGTAATCCCCTGGGTTACCGGAGAGGTGGAAGATGTCCTGGCGGCTTTTATCCGCGATCAACTGCACCGGAAGCGCTATCTCATGCCCGGCTGCCGGGGCTGCCGGCGCCGCTTCCGGGGCGGCTGCGGAAGAAGGAGGTGAGCGTATGCCCAATTTTGACGGAAGAGGACCGTGCGGAGGCGGGCCCATGACGGGGAGGGGAAGAGGATTTTGCCTTTTTCCCCTGACGGGTCAAAATAAACACTCACGCGTGGGGGGAAAAGGCCGGGGATTAAACGCCGCGGGGGCGCTGCCGGGCCGATTCAATCTGTTCAGGCTGTTCTGGTCATGGCTGGCCGGAAAAAGGTAAAAGTTTAGCGAAAAATCATTCGGGATAAAATAACAATTGCAACATTTAGTTATTACCTTACAGCACTTAAAAATAAAAACAAAAATATTTGGTGAAAGGAGGTTGTTATTATGCCCGCAGGTGATCGAACTGGTCCGTTCGGCGCCGGTCCGATGAGCGGCAGGGCGATGGGTTATTGTGCTGGGTTCCCGGTACCCGGTTGCGCTAACCCCGCTTGGGGCGGCGGGTTTGGCCGGGGTTGGGGCTGCGGCAGGGGTTTTTGGAGGCTTGCCCGCAGGGGCCGCTGGGGAGCCATGCCCTATGCAACCGGTTACCCTGCCTGGGGGCCTTACGGTTACGCTTATAGCTATGGTTACCCGTTAGCTGCAGCGCCTTATCCTGCCGTTCCCTATCCGTGGGTATGGTAGCATAGCCTTATTTCAGAGAAAAGGGAGGTTCAGAGAGGATGCCAGGCGGATACAGAATGGGCGGAGGCGGCGGTCCCTGGTGGCACGGTTACGGATGGCCTTGGGGGGGGCCTCCCTGGGCGGCCCAAAACCCGTACTGGGGAGCGCCCATGTATGGTTTTCCGGCAGCCGGTGCGCCGCCGTATCAGTTTGTTCCCCAATACAGCCGCGAGCTGGAGATCAATTTTTTAAAGGAGCAGGCCCAGCATCTTGAAAAAACGTTGGAAGAAGTTAAAAAGCGCCTGCGCGAGCTTGGTGAAGCGTGAAAGGTAAATGCCGGTTGGGCCGCTAAACAGGCTTAACCGGCATTTTGCGTAGGAGTCTTGTCGTTTATGAAACTGCGTAAAGAAAAGAAAAAGGAAGATTTTTTACTATAGTTCATTTTAAACTCCCTAAAACCGGTTTAATTGACAATTGCTCATAATAATTAGAAACTGGTATAGTAACCTCAACTTAAGTTAATTAACCGGGGAGGGAAAGAGTTGGAAGTCATCACAGCCAGTAAGCTGGACCCTTCGTTTCGGGAAGAAATAATGTCCAGGTTCTGCACGGACAAAAACCCGCGCGACCTCACCAACTGCCTGACCTGCGGCATGTGCAGCGCCGGCTGCCCCTATAACGGCGTGCACGACAACGCGGACCCGCGCGTTTTCATCCGCCAGGTATTGCTGGGCATGCGGGAAGAAGTGCTGAGTTCCAAATTCATCTGGGCCTGCACCATGTGCGGCCGGTGCACCATGCAGTGCCCCATGAACGTGGACGTCGCCGGCATCGTCCGGACCGTGCGGGGCAATTTTGGCCTAAAGGCGCCCGGGTTTTTGCAGGACGTAGTGGACGCCCAGATCAGAACGGGCAACCAGATGGAGGTCACCCGGGAGGATTACCTGGAAACCCTGGAGTGGATGGCGGAGGAGACGGCAAACGAGTTAGGAGACCCCAATATTAAAATCGAAGTGGACAAAGAGGGAGCGGACTACCTTTATCTCTGGGACCCCCGGGAGATCAAGTACTACCCCCAGGATATCGCCAGCATTCTCAAAATCATGTACGCCGCCGGCGCCAACTGGACGTGCAGCAGCCGCTGGTGGGACGCCACCCACTATGCCTATTTCAGCGGCGACGACGAAGCCTCCCGGATTATGCTGGAAAGGATCTACGAAGAATACGTGCGCCTGAAGGCGAAAGTGGTGGTGGTGACGGAATGCGGGCACGCCACGCACGCCCAGATGTGGGGGCGCAAAGTGTGGATTAAAAAAGATTACCCGGTGGTTAGTTTTGTCCAGCTCCAGGCCCAATGGATTAAGGAAGGAAGGATAAAGCTCGATCCAACACGCAATCCCGAACCGGTTACCTTCCACGACCCGTGCAACGCCGTGCGCAAAGAAGGGATTGTCGAAGAGCCGAGGTACTGTCTTCAGCAGGCTTGCCTGGAATTTCGGGAAATGTGGCCTAACCGCGAGTATAATTACTGCTGCGGAGGCGGAGGCGGGCTGCTTTCCATGGGCAAGGACATTTATCCATACCGGATGGCGAAGGGCAAATTAAAAGCCGAGCAGATCGCCAGGACGGGGGCAAAAATTGTGGTTACTCCGTGCCATAACTGTTGGGACCAGCTCAACGATATTCTCAAGTACTACAAGCTGGACGCCAAATTAAGCCACATTCACCACCTGGTAAGCAACGCTTTAATTTTGCCAGAGAAGCAAAATTAATTAAAATTTAATAAGAAAAATTAATAACGATTTACATTTATCCGAAACGCTATAATCACAAGATAGGCCAAGATATAGCGAGATTGGCGCATTTATTCCTCCTATAACAGCTTTATTTAATAATTGCCCGGTAATTTTTTTTATTGATATAGTAGACAAAAGACAAGTTTGTGGGGGGAATAAGTTTTGAGCGCCATTATAGCCGGTAAATTAGATCCCTCGTTTCGCGAAGAAATAATGTCCAGGTTCTGCACGGACAAAAACCCGCGCGACCTCACCAACTGCCTGACCTGCGGCATGTGCAGCGCCGGCTGCGCGTTTAACGACGTGCACGATAATTCCGACCCCCGGAAGTTCATCCGCCAGGTCTTGCTGGGCATGCGCGACGAGGTGCTGAACTCTAAGTTTATCTGGACGTGCACCATGTGCGGCCGGTGCACCATGCAGTGCCCCATGAACGTAGACATCGCCGGCATCGTCCGAACTGTACGGGGCAACTTTGGCTTAAAGGCGCCCGGATTTTTGCAGGACGTGGTGGACGCGCAGATCAAAACGGGCAACCAGATGGAAGTGACCCAGGAGGATTACCTGGAGACTCTGGAGTGGATGTCGGAAGAAACGGCAAACGAGCTGGGCGATCCCAGCATCAAGATCGAGGTGGACAAAGAGGGCGCCGATTACCTGTACCTCTGGGACCCCCGGGAAATAAAGTATTATCCTCAGGATATCCAGAGCATCCTGACTATTATGTGGGCCGCCGGCGCCAACTGGACGTGCAGCAGCCGCTGGTGGGACGCCACGCACTACGCGTTGTTTAGCGGCGACGACGATGCTTCCCGGATCATGCTGGAGCGGATCAGGGAGGAATACATCCGTTTAAAAGCGAAAGCCGTGGTAGTTACCGAATGCGGGCACGCCATGCGCGCCCAGAGCTGGGGGCGCAAGGTATGGCTGAAGGATAATTATCCGGTGATCAGCGTGCTGCAGCTGATGGCCCAGTGGATTAAAGACGGGACCCTGAAGGTGGACCCCACGCGCAATCCCGAGCCCGTCACCCTGCACGACCCCTGCAACCTGGTGCGCAAGGAAGGGATCGTGGACGAGCCGCGCTACTGCCTGCAGCAGGTCTGCATGGATTTCCGCGAGATGTGGCCGAACGGAAAGTATAATTACTGCTGCGGGGGCGGCGGCGGCGCCCTGGCCTTCGGCGACGAATACCGCTATTACCGGATGGCCAAAGGAAAGCTCAAGGCGGAGCAAATTGCCAGGACGGGGGCGAAAATCGTGGTTTCGCCGTGCCACAACTGCTTCGACCAGCTGAGCGACATCATCAAACATTATAAGCTGGACGTGAAGGTAAAGCACGTGCACCACCTGGTGAGCAACGCCCTGATCCTCCCAAATAAAAAGTAAAAAGGGTTTACATACTGGCCCGGCAGCTTGGGTAAAGTACCGGGCCAGGTTTTTTAAGTCTTGTTGGTTTGTAAACTTAACAACTTAAATTTTAAATGCAGGAGGGGCGACAGATGATGAAGACGGCGCAAGAATATATAGAAAGTATGAAAAATTTCAACCCCCGGATTTTTTTAGGGGGGAAGCGGGTTAATCTTTTTGAAAACCCGACTACCTTAACGGTGATCAAGGCCAACGCCCGCGTTTACGAGCTCTCCCAGGAGCCCGCCTACCAGGAAATCATGACTGCCGTTTCCCCTTATACGGGCGGGCGGATCAGCCGCTGCCTGCACATCGCCCAAAGCATTCACGACCTGGAGAGGCGCGCCGAAATGGCCCTGTTGACCAGCCAGATGCTCGGCACGTGCAACTACCGCTGCGTGGGGGCGGACGTTTTAAACGCCCTGGCCGGCGTAACCTGGGAGATGGATCGCGACCTGGGCACAGATTACCACCAGCGCTTTTTGGCCTACCTCAAGCACCTGCAGGAAAACGACCTGGCCTGCAGCGGGGCGGTTACCGACCCGAAAGGAGACCGCAGCAAGAGGCCGGCTCAGCAGAGCGACCCCGACGTTTACGTGCACGTGGCGGAAAAGAAAGCGGACGGAATTATCGTCCGGGGGGCGAAGGTGAGCCAGAGCGGGGCGATCGGCTGCCACGAAACGGTGGTCATTCCCACCATGGGGATGCGCGAGGGAGAAGAGGCTTTCGCCGTCGCCTTTGCCGTTCCCAACGGCGCGCCGGGAATTACCTACATATCGCAGTACACCCCCTTTACCGCCGAAAGAGAGGTTGTTTCGGACATCCGCTACCTGGGCAACCCGGAATACGGCCAGCGGGAAACCTGCATTATGGTTTTTGACAACGTCTTTGTTCCCTGGGAAAGGGTTTTTATGTGCGGGGAAACCAGGTATTCCGGCCGGTTGATCGCCCGGTTCGCCAAAACCCACCGGATGAATTGCGGGGGCGCCTGCAAGGTGGGCTTCATCGATTTAATCATCGGGGCGGCGCAGCTGGCTGCCGAATACTCGGGCGTGCAAAAAGCCCCCCATATCGTGGAAAAAATCACCGACATGATCAGGATTAGCGAAACGTCCCGCGCCTGCACCATTGCCGCCGCCCTAAAAGGCTCCGAAGAGCCGGCGGGCTCCGGCTTTTATCTGCCCAACGATATCTTCGGCAACGTGGCCAAGCTGACCGTTGCCGACGGCTTCTGGGAAGTGATGAAGTGGGTGGGGGACATCGCCGGCGGCATGGCGGTGACCATGCCCTCGGAGGAAGAGTTGAACAACCCCGAATCCGGGCCTTATGTACGCAAGTTCATGTGTGCTTCGGCGCCTGCTGAGCTGCGCCTGCGCGTGGCCAAGTTCGTCCAGAACTGGTGCGCGGGCCTGCACGGGGCGGGCACCTGGCATGGCGCCGGCTCCCCCCAGGCGCAGAAAATGGTTCTTTACGCACTCACCGACCTGGAGGAGAAAAAGAGGCTGGCCAAAAACCTGGCCGGGATCAAGGATTAATGCAAATCAGTGCCAAAAAATTTTGATCCGCTCTAAATCCGGAATTCCCAGGCGCAAAAGTACTCTTCCGGGTGTTCGTCCGGCGGGCAGGCGAGGCAGCGCACCCAAAGGCGCGGGTCGATGGTTTGGGCAAAGCTGGTGAACTCGGCGATCCCCACCGGCTTGCAGGGGAAGTCGGCCAGTCCCTTTCTTTTTCTGGTCATCTGCACGCGGCAGGTGTTCACCCGGAGGATGAACCTGTCCGGGGCAGTGTCGATAATCTCCTGTTCGGTGAGAAAGGAATACTGCCTTAAGCCCAGGGCTTTTTTGAGGGCGGCCAGTCCCCCGCCCTGCTGGATCTTGTGCAGGTTCATGATGCGCCGGGCTTCCACCGCCGCAAATTTTGCCCAGGCGGCGGCGTCGATCTCCACGGCCTCGTCCAGGCCGTGCTTTTCTTCGATGGACTGGAACCAGAGCCCGTCGTGGGCCAGCCAGCGCTTGGCAAAATCTAAAACCATGGCCGCCAGTTCCTCTTTCGTCAGGGACGCCAGGAATTCCTTGCTTTGCAGCTTCACTTTCTCTTGCACCTCTTCCTTATCCCCGTTTTTGCTTGTTTCTCCAGGTATTTACTTCGCCGTCTGCCTTTCGCGATCCTCTTTTTTTATTCCCATTTCGTTGTTCGTTGATTGTTCGTTGATTGTTTGCCTTTTCCCGGGTATACTTTTATTGACGATAAAACTTAGTAAGAGGAGGTATACTTCGATGTGTGAAGTGGTTGTCTCCAGTAAGTACCAAATAGTAATTCCTGCCGACGTACGAAAGACCCTGGGTATCAAAAAAGGACAGAGGCTGCAGCTAGTAGTAGAAAATGGAAGTATTAAGTTGATTCCGACCATTCCACTAAAAGAAATGCGCGGTTATTTGCGGGGGATGGATACCAGGATAGAGCGGGATGAGGAGGAACGCTTTTGATTGTTGTCGACTCCTGCGGATGGCTCGAATTTCTGGCTGATGGACGGTGGGCGGAAGAATATGCCGCATACTTTAGTGAACCAGAAAAAATTGTTACCCCTTCCATCGTGATATATGAAGTGTCGAAAAAGATCTGGCGCGAACAGGGGAAAGAAAAAGCTCTTCTGGTTGCAGCCCAAATGCAGCAAACAAGGATCGCTCCTCTTGATGCCCGGCTGGCTTTGGCTGCTTCTGATGTTTCATTGCGCTGGGGGTTGCCGATGGCCGATGCCGTTATTTACGCGACAGGCACGGAATATGGCTGTAAGGTAGTTACAAGCGATCGACATTTTAAAGGCCTGCCAGGAGTTATTTTTATCCCAAGGAATGATTAAATGTGTCGTTAACGTGTTACCGGAAAAAATACCGCTCCGGTTTCGAGAATGATTGCCTGCTGCAGTCTTTTCTGTTAGGAATGGTCTTTATCCTTGCTCCAGAAGAAAATTTTGACTTGTTTTAAGGAGACGTTTCGGGGAACCTTTTTTGGTTTTTTCGTTTTTACTGATAACGATGCTATTTTGTTCAAAAAAGGGGTGTGAATGGTGGGCGAGCAGGGAAGCGGCAGTTTTTTGTTATTTTAGATTTTCACCCTGAAAAGAGCTTCTTTTGGGCTTGCACTTTATCGATCACGTCAACCATGCTCTTGACCAGGTAGCGCTCTTTTTCGTCAAAGGTAATGTACCGGAAACCGTCCACCTCGGGGATTTTGCGCCCCGCCCGGTCCAGGAAAAAAGAAGTGCATTTCATATTTTTTGTGTCGGGCAATTCCTTTCGCACCAGGGCAAAAAGATGTAAATCTTTTTCTTTGGTGTATGGATAGCGGCCGAGATCGATAAGTTCCTCTTCCCTGATCATTAGCCCGGTTTCTTCGGCCGCTTCTCTTGCGCATGCTTTAACCGGCTCTTCGTTCTCGCCAACCAGTCCTTTGGGAATATCGTAAAAATTTCGGCCCGTCACATGACAGACTAAAAATTTGTTCTCGTCGGTGAGGAGGAGTCCGGCGGACAGCTTTTTCACGGCTTTCGCTCCCCGTTTTTATTCAATATTTTATATCCTGGCCGCTGCTCAATATGGGCGCCCTGCGGCGTTAAATAACAAATTCTTAATTCCTTAATTCTTATACCCTGCCCTTTTCCGCGGCGATGCGCATAAACTGTTCCCGCTTGTCGGCAGGGGGCGCGTGCAAAACCAGGCGGCGCTCCATCGCGATGGCGCCACTGGGGCAGGCGGAGGCGCACACCCCGCAACCGATGCACTTTTCCCCGTTAATAACGGGCATTTCCCCCCCGCTTTCGCCGGCGCTCATAGTAATAGCGCTGATGTGGCAGCTTTCGGCGCAGGTTCCGCACCTCACGCAGTTTTTCGCGTCCACGGCAGGAATAAAGTTGCTGGGATGCACGGCTTTTCTGCCGGTTTCCTTGATGGCGCGCAGCACCTGGCAGCAGCACCCGCAGCAGTGGCAAATGTATGCCGGGTTTTTCAGCACGTTGTCGCCCAGGTGCACCAGGCCCAGCTTTTCCGTGCGGTCCAGTACCCGCAGCAGGTCGTCCACGGAGGCCGGCTTGGCCAGGCCCCGGTGTACCAGCCAGCGGGCGGCGCCGTAGAGGGAAGTGCAGACGCCCTCTACCGGCGCGTCGCAGGCCCTGCCCAGGTGGGCAGCCTTGTGCCGGCAGGAGCACATCCCCAGCGCACCGCCGCCGGACTGGCGGATAATTTCCGAGGCTTTCTCGTAGCTTAATACTTCGGTCTCAACCGCCGCGGGGATGAGGCTTTCGTAAACCAGGGTCTGGAACATTTTGGTTTCGCTCCCGAAAAATTCTTCCCGTGCTTCCTCGGAGGCAAAATACCGTTCAAAAAGCTCGGCCAGTTCGCGCATGTTGATGTTTTCGCGAACCCGCATAAAGGTGTATTCAAAAAACCCCACCACCATAGGGGCCAGCATGTAGAGCGTGCCGTCCCGCCGGGGCAGGTCCAGCACCAGGCCCTTGGCGGCCATATTCTCCAGAATCCCTTTCAGTTCGTCTTCTTTGTAACCGGTGGCCTCGGCAATCCTGTCTAGCGGCATGGGGAGCAGGGGAAACTTGCTGCCCACCTCCGCCTCGGTGACGGTATACAAGCGGTGGAGAATTTCCATCAGCACCTCGTTTAACGGCGCTCCCACGGGGTTCTTATTCAGGCGCTCCGCCAGCGCCCGGTATACTTCTGCTTTGGCCTCGATTGTGTGGCCCATCAGGCAACCCCCTTTAAAATATTACTAACCTTCCGGGAGGAAAACTTTATTATACATTGTAAATAATTAACCATAAAAAACTAAAAATGGCAAGCGGCTTTTTGATTCCAGGGTGTCATCCAGACCGTGCCGGCCGTTAGAATAATCCTTGAAATTAATCTTTAATGAGGGGGAATCGGTCCGTGACCAGCAGGCCAACACGTTATACCCCGCTGACTGAATTGGCAGACCGCACGGCCAGGCTGCAGCGGCTTAGCCGGCAAAATGACTTGGATGGGGTAGTAATCGTTCAAAATGCCGACCTGTTTTACTTTGCCGGGACAATCCAGCGCTCCCACCTGTTTATTCCCGCCGAAGGCAAGCCCGTTTTGATGGTGAGGAAAAGTTTTGAACGGGCAAGACAGGAATCCGCCCTGGAAAACGTCATCCCGCTGGCCAATCTGAAAGAGCTGCCTGGGCAACTGGCCTCCTTTTCCAGCGGAAAGTTAAAGCGTATCGGTTTTGAGCTTGACGTCCTCCCCGCAAATTTATTTTTTTATTACCAAAAGCTTTTGGAGCCCGCGGCAATCGTGGATGCAAGCCGGTTAATCCGGCAGGTCAGGGCGGTGAAGACACCTTACGAGATCAAAATACTAAAGGATGCGGCCAGATTGAACCAAAGCATGTTTTCCCACGTGGAAAAGTTTCTGCGGGAAGGGATGACCGAGGTGGAGTTGGCCGGCCAGCTGGAGGCGGTCTACCGCCGGGAAGGTCACCAGGGCTACATAAGAATGCGCGGGTTTAACCTGGAACTTGTCTACGGACATTTGATGTCGGGGTGGAACCTGGCCGTTACCAGTTTCTTCGACGGTCCTACCGGCGGCACCGGGCTTAGCCCCTCCTTTCCCCAGGGCGCCGGGTATAAGCGGATCGGCAGGGACGAACCCGTAATGGTGGATTATGTCGGCGTTTACGACGGTTACATGGTGGACCAGGCCAGGATATTCTGCATTGGCCGGCTGCCTGAGCAACTTGTTCGGGCATATCACGTCTCCCTTGAAATTCAGGAATTGATTAAAGAGCGGGCCCGGCCCGGCGTGTCCTGCGCCGAATTATACGCAAGAGCGGTCCAGGTTGCCGATAAACACGGGCTTAAACATCACTTTATGGGCTACCCGGAGCCGGTGACCTTTGTTGGCCACGGGGTGGGTATTGAACTGGACGAGCTTCCTGTGCTGGCCAGAGGTTTTGATGAGCCCCTGGAAGAAAACATGGTTTTTGCCCTCGAGCCGAAGTTTGTCTTTCCAGAAGGGGCCGTTGGCATTGAAAACACTTTTGTCGTCACGGAAAAGGGGTTGGATACGGTAACAGTTTTTGAGGAAGGCATCATCTATTTACCGTAAGTGGAAGTAAAATGCTTCCTTAAGGCCCGCCAGCTCTTTTAAGACCAACACCAGCCTTTCCACGGGCACCACGCGCAGCAATGCTTTCTGCACGTGGTCGGTATTGTCCGCCTGGCTGCCGGGAACTCCGCTTTTCGGGGGATAGTGGCAGTCCCAGGCGAGGCCGGGGTGGTGGCCGCCTCCTTTAAAAAACGGCGCACAAACTCTTCAGCAGGGCCTGCAGGTCGGGGCTTTTCCCTCTGTTGAGTGCTCTGTCCAGCGCCTCTTCGACGAGCGCCTAAAGTTTTTTATCTTGCGGAAACCTTTCTTCATTGTTTACCGTCGTACTTAATAAGTCAAGCGGTCAAATATTACACAAGGGGAGAGACGGATGATGTTGTCCAGATCTAAGTCCGGGTTTAAGTTATTTATCTTCTTACTCCTGGCGGCGATTCTTTGCCTGGTGTTCTTGAGCGGGTGCCGCGCCGGCGGCGGGCAGCAGGAAGCAGACGCGCCCGGTTCAAGCAAAAACCGCCCGCCAGAAGCGCGCCTCGGCGCTAGCATTATTTTTTACACGACTGCCGCCGCCTCTAGCCTAGGAGTGGATGCAGCCAGTCTGAATGTGGATTGCCTGGTGTCCCCGGCGGACGGCGGCTTAGAGCCGCAGTGTTTCATTGGCCTGGCCGGCCTGCGGGCGGCCGGCTGGCAGGGAATAGTCTTTGACGGCCGGAGGGAGCAGGTGGAGCAAAGCAAAGATGCGGCGGAAGAAGCAAAAAGGGCGGCGGAGCTGATTGCTGCTGCCAAACTTATGAACCGCGAGTCTGACGGCTCTCTCTGGTACCACGCCGCGTTTTATTTGCAGCCGGAAACAGCCGGAAGCACCGGGGAAAGCCTCACCCGGCAACTGAAAATATCCTGCTGGATTTCCCCAAAAGACGGACAAACGACGGCTGATCAGGCGCCCACCAGGGTGGCGGCCTGGGAGGACCTGTTTAAAAAACACGTCAGTTTGATTGGCACGTATCTCGTCGCTTCGCCCCTTGTGGTCAGGCCGGGAGACGAGGTTTCCGTATTTTTGAAAAGCGACCGCCTGCACGAAATAAAGGCGGAACTGGCGCTGGGTTTGTCC
>DYES01000051.1 GCA_020725585.1 Desulfovirgula sp. | reverse complement strand
GCTTTGCCCACCATCACCAGGGCCCGGGACCAGAGGAACCCCAGGGGGGAAGCAGGCTCCTCTTCTTCCCAGAAGAAACCGTCTCCGTCGGCGGTGCCGAACTTGCGGGTGACGGCACTGATCCGGCTGAAGCCGCCCCGGGAGAGCAGAAACTTTAAAAGCTCCCGGTCCTCTTCGCCCACTTCCCGCACCGCTTTTTCCAGGTTTTCCCGCCGGGTTAAAAAGTTTTTTAACTGCTCTTCCTTTTCCCTACGGTGACGCGCGGGCGGAATGCCGTAAGCGGCAAGCGCTGCCTCCAGCCAGTTGACGGGCACGTTCTTGAGCCCCCGGGTAAGAGATGGGTCCGCAGGGAGCGGTTTCTCCTCGATTGCCTGGCGCCGGCGCTCCTCGAATAGCCGGGCAAGGGTTGCGGGGTAATCGGGGTCGCTCAGGGCCGGTTCGTCGGGGAGGAATTTCAGCATCATCTCCATTAAAGCGCGGGCCTGATCCAGTTCGTTTTTTCCCGCAGGTAACTGGCCAGGTTGATGACAGCCGGCGGGTAGAGCTTGCCTTCTACAAAGTACAGCTCCTGGAGAACCGCAATGGCTTCGTCCAGCTTGCCCGCCTTGTGCAGTTCCCGGGCCCGGCCGACGGTTTCGTGCAGCTTCTCGTTCTGCTCCAGGATTACGACGGTGTTCATCAGCCGCACTTCCCGCCTCTTTCCGTCTATGTACATGGGAATGGGCTCGCGTTCTTTGAAGACTCCTTTCTGCATAAGGGCCTGCGCGGCACCCATCTTGGCCTCCGGAGAAAAACCGGGGGAGTTCAGGATGCTCTGCCCAGATTTTATTCTTTATATAAGATATAAGCACGTTGCGGAAAAAGCGGTTTTGGGCAAATTAAAGTTTTTTGGGAAAGGATACGTCAAGCTAAAGCAAAAGGGTCATTAGAACGGACAAGAAAAAAGGCAAATCCATGATCCCGGCCCTGCCCCTTCCAAATTTTCGGTTTTAAACTTGTGCGTGAACGAGTGGTTTAGGCAGCAATAACCATAAAAAATTATAACTGAGCCGGAAGCGAAATGGGCGGGAAGGGCTGCCGCTGACGGTCGATTGTCAAACGGGCGACAAATTATTGACACTCCCGTTGGCTTTTAGTAAAGTATGTTCAATCAAAGGATGCTTAGAATCTGGCCTAGACCCAAGACGTACGAGGTGAGCATGTGCCGCACGTGAGCCGGAGTCAGAGTCAGTTGGTTGTCCTGCAAGACGGCCTCTTTCGGGAAGTCCCCCTGGACCCCTTGACCCGCAAGATTTGTTTGCGCCTCAACCCACCCAGCCTGGCGGATAACCTGGCGGACGTCGACCGCCTGCGGGAATCCCTGCAGCCCCTCTTGGGCCCGGTGACGGTTCCGCTCCCCCTCATGCGCGCCGTTCCCGAAGCCTGCCGGCAGCAGGATTGGGTGGTCACTGCCACCGTCGGCATGACTGGCCGGGGCTGGGAACTGGTTGACCTGGAGCCGGGCGATACCAGCGGCAGGCATTTCGGCCTGGCTGTGGATATCGGGACCACCACCGTGGTGGCTTACCTGGTGGATATGCGTACCGGTCGCGTTTTGGACGTTGCCGCCGGCTGCAACGGCCAGGTTGCTTTTGGGGAAGATATTCTTACCCGCATTTACCTGGCCGGCACAACCGACGGCCTTGCCCAAATGCAAAAAAGCGTGGTAGGCACCTTAAACTGCTTGGTTAAACAGCTAGAGGAGCGCTGCGCGGTAGCGCCGGAGGAAGTCAGCGCCGTGGTGGCCAGCGGCAACACCACTATGATGCACTTCTTGCTGGGCCTCGATCCTGCCCAGATCTGCCGTGAACCGTATCATCCGGTGGTCAATAATCCTGGTTTTCTCCGGGCTCAAGAGATCGGCCTGAAAATTAACCCCCTGGCCATCCTCTATTGCCTGCCCGGCGTAGGAAGCTACGTCGGCGGCGACGTGATTGCCGGGGTGCTGGTCAGCGGGATGCACAGGCGTGAAGAACTGGCTCTTTTCGTTGATATCGGCACCAATGCGGAGATGGTGCTGGGAAACAAAGATTGGCTGGCAGCCTGCGCCGGAGCAGCCGGGCCGGCCCTGGAAGGCGGCGTAGCGCGGGTCGGAATGCGCGCCGAACCGGGCGCGATTAAAAGCGTCCGGATCGATCAACAGAACCACCGGGTACACTACCAGGTCATCGGTAAGGTAAAACCGAAAGGCATTTGCGGATCGGGACTGGTCGATTGCCTCGCGGAGTTTTTTCTTAATGGGATTATTGACCGGTCCGCCCGCTTCCGGAACGGACGCACTTTCTTTACCCTCGTCCCCGCCGCCGAATCGGCCACCGGCGAGGATATTACGGTTGCCCAGACAGATCTCGATAACCTGATGCGGACTAAAGGAGCCGTCAACGCCGCCCTGGAAACCCTCCTGGAAGGGGTGGGGCTCGGCATAGGTGAAATCGAACGCTTTTACGTTGCGGGCGCATTCGGCATGTACTTGGATACGGAGTCGGCCATTACCATCGGCCTTTATCCCGATTTGCCCAGGGAAAGGATCGTCCGGCTGGGCAACAGTTCCGGAGAAGGGGCCAGGCAGGTGCTGCTTTCCAACCAGAAACGCCTGGAGGCAGAAGAAATTGCCCGGCGGATTACTTACTTTGAGCTGAACGCCAGCCAGCAGTTTATGAACAGGTTTGTAGGCAGCAAGTTTTTGCCCCATACCAACCTGGATTACTACCCGACGGTTAAAGAAAAACTAAAGAAACGGGGAATGGTGTTGGATGGTTAGAAAATTAGAAAAGAGGAGCTGTTTTCGAGGAGGTGTTCCGAAATGAAAAAAGTAAAAGTTCTCTTTCACCTGAACGATCCGGGCCGGTGGCCGGTGGCGCTTCAGAACGTCAGGAATTTCCTTAAAGATGTGGGGCAGGATGCTGCGGACGCGGTGGTTGTGGCCAACGGGCCGGCGGTCGCTGCTTACGCTGCCGGGTATCCGGCTGCTGCCCGGGAAAGCTCTTCGGCGGGCGCAAGTTGCGGGTTGGCCGGAGGGGGTCTGATTGAGCAGATGAACGAATTAGCGGGACAGGGGGTAAAGTTTGCCGCCTGTCGAAATTCTCTTAGGATGCAGTCTATAGAGGAAGGTGCCCTGCCCCCCTTTGTGCTGGTGGTTCCGGCCGGCGTGACGGAAATTGCCAGAAAACAAGCCGATGGTTACGCCTATATTAAACCCTAAGGACTGAAGCGGATGTGCTGGCACGCCCGTAGAGTATGATGCAATATCGCCTCACGGAATTTTTGCGGGAGCTATTTGCTTACCAACGCACTTGAATCCTTTGGTAATCCGGAAATCTCTTTGCTTAAGAAAACTTCGGTGGCATATACCTTTCTTCCGGGCTTAAAAGAGGTTATCGGCAGTACGGCGTCGCCCTGACCACCATCGCCGGCAGGCACAGGTACCCGCCCCGGGGGTTCGCCGGCAGCAAAATTTTTTTCTTTCCATGGAACTTTTCCCCTCCTTTTGTTGTCTAATTGATCAGGTGACAAGGAAATTTTCTGCTAACCCAGAAGGAAAAATGGGTGGAAGTGCAGAATATTCCTTTGTCAACTGTCTTTCTTTTATCTGGCAGGAAATGCAGCAGTGTACGCAGCCTTAACTCAGCAACTGACAAAAAAAACAAGCAAAGGGGGGATTGAAAGGCAAAGAAGGGGAGCCAGCCCGGATGAGTAGCGTTAGGGATAAAAGGTTAATTCACGAAATGTGGTAAAAAACTCAAGATTATAAGGGAGGTCATAGCTGGATGAAAAAATCCAGAAAGTTGATTGCCATCCTGGCTACTGTAGCCCTGCTGGCAGCGTTGCTGGTACCTATGGCGACACCGGCGGCGGCGGCTGACCCAGTTTCGTTCCTATATACAACGGGTCTAGTTGATAAAGGTAAAGCCGATGCCCAAAGCATGGGGTTCGTTAAGCTTAATAACTTTGAGAAATGTGATGAAGTTTACTTTACCATCACATTGCCTACTGGTGTAGAGTATGCTAATGACCCCAGTAGCGTATCATGGAGTACGTACGGTACGGATTATGTTAAATTTTATAATCCTGCGGCAAGTCCACCAGGATATCAAAATGTAACTTTCCTTTCTGGTGATAAAAGTAAGTTGACGGTAAAAGTTGATAGTGCAGACCTTTTCAAGGAAGATAGTTACGTTATATTCACTTTCAACAAAACTGGCAAGAGTGGAGTAAAAGTAAGTTCTTCGGCTGCCGACTCTATTAATGTTAATGTAAATGTCAAGGGAGTTTTTCTAGGATCAAAGGTATGGGAAGCTTCTAAAGATGTTACTGTGGCTGTTACGGGCAAGAAAAAGGTAACGGTAACTGCGGGCAGTCCAAAGTCCGTTAAAGTTGGTACAGATAAAGCTATTGCCAAGGTGACGATCCAAGAGAGTGCAAAAGGCGCTATTAATAGCGCTACCGACTGGATTACCTTGACACTTCCGTCGGATGATTTTGCTTGGGGCACGCTACCTGCCACTCCGATCAACGGCTCCTATGGTCTTAAAGTCGATAAGTTAACGGTTGACGGACGGGACCTCAAGATCGAATTTGACGGGACATCTAGTCCTTTTGGTGACAAGATTGAGTTGAGCCTCAAGATCAATGTAAATCCGGGTGCTCCTGACGGTGATGTTGTACTAAATGTTTCATCCAGCCTTGATGTTGCTGAACTTGAAGCGGATGAACTGGTCGTAGCCAAAGTAGGGGAGACTGACGTTACTGTTAGTGTGTTAAATACTTCTGACGATACAATCTATCAGGCAGATTATGGAAAGAAAATTGATGCAATCGAATTGAAGGCTTCTGGTACCTTTACTGATGAAGCTACCATTACACTTACTTTGCCTGATGGAATTAAGTGGTACATGAATAGCAGTAATTTCCCCTCAACTACTGGTGTTAAATTTGTTGGTACATATAACAGTAATCAAAGTATGTGGTTAACCGTTGATGGAAGTCCTGACACTATTACCCTAAAAGACCTGCTTGTTGCCACTTTACCGAGTGCAGAAGTTGGAGATATTACTGTTACCTTTGGTGGAACTGCTGGGGCTACCGGTTCGGTTGTTGTGGGGAGTGTTGTTGCGCCCATAACTGTGACCGCTAATAAAACAAATGTGCAACTAGCAGCTCTCGATCAGGCAGCTGGCGAGATAACTATAACTGAAACCAAAAAGAAAGCCCTGGTAAATGGCAAACAAATTGAACTCGTTCTACCGACTGGGGTAACATGGGCTAAGAAGCCTACCGTAAAAGTAAATGGGACGAAGATTACAGTAGATGCTATTGATTCAAGTACACCGGATACAGTAACATTTAAAGTAGATAAGGTAAATGACGGCAAAATAGATACAATTGTCGTATCTGACATTAAGTTCGACCTTGATACCAGGGTACGTACTGGTGACATCATGGTTGAGGTGAAAGGTAATGCTGTCAATCGTCTGGACAGTGCTGGCGACACAATTGTTAAAGATCTACAAGCTGACTATGCCGGTAAGGCTGTTGCAAAAGTAGCCAACGCCGTGGTTGTCTCCGCCACCAAGCGCGACGCCTCCTTCGTCATCGGCTCTCTCACTTACACGGTGAACGGTGTGGAGAAGGCCATGGATGCGGCTCCGTACATCAAGGACGGCCGGACCTACCTGCCGGTACGCTTTGTTGCTGATGCTTTGGGTGTTGACAGCAGCAACATCCTCTGGGACGGCAAAAACGTCACCCTTATTAAAGGTGACAGGGTAGTCCAGATGACCATCGGCAGCAAAGTCATGCTGATCAACGGCGCCAGCATAACCATGGACGTGGCTCCTGAGGTAGTTGAACCCGGCAGGACCATGCTGCCCTTCCGGTGGATCGCTCAGGCCCTTGGTGCCCAGGTTGGCTGGGACGAAGCTACAAAAACCGTGACCATGAATATACAGTAGTTGTTCAATTAGCCAGGTTAAGAACCCGGGTCCTTTCATAGGGCCCGGGTTAACCTTCTTTTCTGGCATCTGTTTTTTCGTATAGTTTGCATGGAGGATCGCTTATGAAAAAAGTATGTCAAGCATTGCTTGCATTTTTGTTTTTGTTTAATGCCTGGATACCGTACACTTTTGCCAAAGAGCCGAAAACTCCTGAGATGACTCTTGAGAAGGCGGTTCAACTTGCTTTAAGGTACAGCAAGAGCATTGAGCGGTCCGTTTTGGATGTTACATATGCGGAGGATATGCGGGAGGACACGGGTTTGGCGTTGGCGCTGTTTAACCCCAATTGGGCTACCCAGTATACACCGGGGGTAGAAGGCTTTTATGCCGCGTACCTCAGTGCAGATTACGGGTATGAATCCGCAGCAAAAAAGCGTGCGCTTCAGGAGGATCTCGTAATCGGCGACGTTTATAATAAGTACTATGGCCTTTTGCAGGTCAAAAAAAAGGTAGATGCTGCCAAAGCCGCCCTTAGCGCCGAAGAGAACAGGTATAAGGTTGCCCAGGCCCGTTTTCAGGTAGGGATGTTAAGCCGTATTGATCTTGATAAAGCACAGGCACAATTGGAAAAAGTCCGTGCCGACTTAATTGCTGCAGAAAGCGAAATAGAGAATGCTTATGTTGCCTTTAATCAATTAGTTGGACTGGACCCTGAAGATCGTCCGGTGCTTGTAGATTCACCGCCTTCTTTTGCGGCGCTGGAAGTGGCTGACTTGACTGCAACAGTGGAAGGCATTGTCAGTAACAGCCCCATGCAGTGGATTATGGATGAGGGGGCAGATTTGCAAGAACGTCTTGCAGGATTGACAGGATCTTCAGAGAAAGGAAAAATAAAAGCCGAGCAGGCAAGACTTGACGCGGAAAAAAACAGGGATGACACGCGGTCTAGGGTATACAACACATACTACACCCTAAAACAGTTGGAAGATTCTTATTCTACAGTTCAACGGCAAATGCGCCTGGCCGAGGATTCCTTAAAGCTTTCACAGCTGAGTTACGAACTGGGCCTGGTTACCCGCGCTGACGTTTTATCGGCCCAGGCAGCCCTTGCTCAGGCCAGAGCAGCACTCTTTGAGCTTACTTGCCGCCATGCACTCCTCAAAATCGCTTTTTACAAGCCCTGGGTTGCCGGGGTAGTGATGAGCTCAGGAACCGGCAGTGCAGGTGGTGGGAGTACCCAAAGCAGCGGAAGTAACAGCGCAGGCTTCTAAATACAAGCATAAATAACATACATTATTCCTGGAAAAAACATAAAGCAAGCAGGCGCAAAAAAAATTCCGGGTTCCTCTAAGCAGGGGCCCGGAATTTTTATCTTTTTTAATTCCGGCTCACAGGCCTGGCGGTGATTAAATTTTTTTGAGCAGGTCCGCTTTACAGCACGCAACTATTGTTTCTTTCTCCAAAAAATGTTAGAATCTAAAGGAAATGGCCGCCTGTGTTTCGGAGCTTTCGCCCAGACCCAGGCAAAAAGGCGGGGAATTTTTTGAAGCGCAAGAGGAGATTTTATAGGGATAGCTGAACAAAGCGTTTTACGAAAAGGCAAAAAAGGGATAGTAAGGCTAAGAAAGGGAAAGGAGTCGGTGCTTTATGTGTCGCAGATGTAATGGAAAGTATAGAAGAAAATATATAAGGGGATTTACCGCTTGCTTGTTGGCTTTAGCGCTTTTGCTTGCTTTTTCACCTTTTAGTTTTGCTCAAAATCGAGAAGCGGGACCGATTAGAAATGAATCAGGCGAGCAATTTACAATGAAATATGTGCCAGGAGAGGTGATTATAAAGCTTAAAAGCGGAATAAGCCCGCAATCCTACCAGGTGCAGAATCTTTTTGCCCAACGCAATTTGCAAATGACGAAAGCCCTTCCGTATGATCTGGTGCTTTTAAAAGGAGCAGTTAGCGTTGAAAGAACAGTTGCCGAGCTTGCTTCTAACCCGCTGGTGGAATACGCTCAGCCAAACTATATTTACAAATGGACCACCAACGATCCTCTTTACGGCCAGCAGTGGGGTGTGGTGAACGAAGTTTGCGGCACCCGGGCGCCGTCGGCATGGAAAAACTACACGCAGGGCAGATCTGATGTGGTGGTTGCCGTAATTGACTCCGGAGTGGATTATAACCATCCCGACTTAAAAGATAATATATGGCATAACCCCGGCGAAATCGACGGTGATAATATTGACAACGATGGAAATAATTATGTGGACGATGTGGTGGGATATGACTTTTTTGGAACGGGTAACAATGATCCGGACAATGATCCGATGGATGTTTTGGGACACGGCACGCACGTGGCGGGGATTGTCGCCATGGCGGCCGATAACCAGGAAGGCGGCGTCGGTATTGCGCCCAAGGTGAAGATTATGGCATTAAAAGCAGGGGACGAGTTTGAGCTACATACTGACAGCATAGTAAGCGCAATCAATTACGCCGCTCAGCATGGAGCGCAAATAGTCAACATGAGCTTTGGGGGGCCTGAAGATGATCCCGATCATGCGGTTTATACCGCTATTAAGGGTCAACCGGATGTTTTGTTCGTGGCGGCGGCGGGAAATGGTGGAAATGACGGCATTGGTGATGACAATGACAAAACTCCCCACTATCCTGCGAGTTATAATCTGCCCAATATTATATCGGTTGCCGCCCTTGCCCAGGAAGGCGCACTGACCGAATTTTCCAATTTCGGAGCTGGCTCGGTAGATCTTGCGGCCCCCGGCGAGAAGATTGTCAGCAGTATTCCCGTTTATAATAGCGAGGCGGGGATAGCGCTTGCCGTTGCAGATGAAGTGTATAATTACAAAGTAATGTTTTGGGGTTTCGGGCTGGAAGATTTGGATGACCCGAGCGAAGGGAAGGACGTAAACGGGGCCGTTTACGACAGCGTGGTGCGGACGGTCTATGACTTCTTCGGGCTTAAGCCCACAGATACAATAACCAGGCCTGTTCTGGTAGTGGACGATGATAACAGCGGCAATGGTTTCCCCGATGTCAGGAATGTATATTTAAATAGCCTTTCTATGGCAGGTTATGTTTATAATTACTACGAGGTTCCATTCGGAGTTAGTGGCCCGAGCGTAAGCGCGGACGTTTATTCGGCAGTTATTTGGTTTACTGGGAAAAGTTGGGGTAGCGTTCCAGATAGTCAAAACTTTATTGCAAATTTAACTGATACAGATCAGACCAATTTAATTAATTATCTAAAAAGTGGCGGAAAGCTTTTCTTAAGCGGGAGTGATGCAACCTGCGGCATCTATAGTTCCGAATTTTACACGAACTACTTGCAGGCTCTCTTTGCGACGGAGTACCAGAATTTATTTAACGGAGTAAAAATAAAAGGCGTTGGGAATCCTTATGACGGCGTTTCTTATTGCTTTGGCGATGCAGCTTTCTTTGTTGATTTACTCCTTCCCAACGCCGGCGGCAAAGCGCAGGTTGTCCTGAAACACGAACCTTACGCTTCCTGGTCCGGCACTTCGATGGCGGCGCCTTTTGTCTCCGGAGGGGCTGCCCTGGTGTACTCCTTGTATAAAGAAAGAGGTTTGAGCGCTGCGCCTGATCAGGTAATCGCTTTGCTGAAAGACAATGTGACGGTCTTGCCTTCTCTGCAGGGCAAGGTTGCTTCCGGCGGCACGCTGAACGTCTACCAGGCCCTAACCGGTGTTCCGTTGCCGGGCGGCGGCGGAGGCGGAGGCGGCGGTGGCGGCGGAGCACCGTCGGCGCCGAAAGAACTTCCCGGGGTGGCGGAAATAACGGCTACGGGTGAAGCGCAGGTTGAAGAAGTTTTAGACGGCAAATTGATTGTGGCGATTCCCGCCGGAGCGCTCCCGAAAGGCGCTCGGCTTTCCGTGAAGGTTGCCGGCGATGCTCCTGCAAACGTTCCGGAAGAAGCGGTTGCGGCCAGCCCCGTATTTTCCCTGGAAACGGACGCATCGCTGAGCAAGCGCGTGAAAGTGGCTTTCCGCTACGAAGAAGAAAAGATTGGCGGGATCGACCCGCGGGCGCTGATTGTTTTCCGCTGCAAAGAAGGAACCGGCAGCTGGGAGATGGTGGGCGGAAAAGTCAACCGGCAGGATAAAACGGTTGCCGTAGAGTTGTCCGCGTTCAGCAAATATGCCGTTTTTGCCGTGAAGAAAACCTTTGCTGACGTGAAAGGTCATTGGGCGCAGCAGGATATTGCGCTTTTGGCCGCGCGGGGGATCGTCGGCGGGCAGGCGCCGGGGATCTTTGCTCCGGACAGACCCCTGACCCGCGCCGAGCTTGCGAAACTGCTGGTGAAATTCAAGGGGCTGGAAGAGGTGCGTCCCGGCAGCCCTTCGTTTGCGGATGTCTCTCCCGGCTCCTGGTATTACGGGGTGGTGGAGGCGGCGTACAAAGCGGGGCTGATGGTGGGTGACGGCAGAAGCTTCCGCCCCGGCGACACCATTACCCGTGAGGAACTGGCGGCGGTGGCCGCTCGCCTGGCGGAAATCAAGAAAGCTGAATCAAGGGCGTTGCCTTTTTCGGATGTGGATGAAATTTCCTCCTGGGCTAAAGAAGCGGTGGCTGCTGCTTACGGCGCCGGTTTAATGCGCGGGACTTCCGCTGCGGCTTTCGCTCCCCGCGAGCCGGTGACGCGGGCTCAGGCGTCTGCGCTGTTCGTCCGCCTGGCGGACCGGGAAGGGCTTTTTGAAGAGAAAATTACCCTGGAGGGAAAGCTCCTTTACAGCGAAATAGAGGTGCCGCACTACGAGCTGGCAGCCGGCGGCAGGATATATGTCCTGCTGGTGGAACCGGGCGACAGGCAGATGCAGGAGCTGCTTGCCCGTTACCGGGGCCGGCAGGTGATCGCGACCGGCTATCCTCGCTCCGGAGCCACTTTTTACATGCGCGGCCAGGCTTTAAGGCTGATCTCTTTAGAGCCGGCGGGCAGTTAGGCGGGCCGCTCCGATTTTGATTTTTGCGCAGACCGTCACCATGGAGCTCTAAGCCTCCGCTCGTAATAAGCACAGAGGGGCCCGGAATTTTTTTCTCCGGCAAGGCAAAGGAGGCGCCGGAGCTTGCGGAGGAGGCCCTCATCACCCTGCGGGGGCTGATGGAAGGTTAGGCAAAAGCCTTCCCTTAGCGAATCTTTTCTATTTTATACCGGCGCGGGTGTCCTCTATAACGGCACGCGGCTATTGTTTCTTTCCCCAAAGAATGTTAGAATCTAAAAAACAGGTTGGATCGATGGGTCAAGACGAGAAACGGGGGCGGCGAAAAAAGAGTGAGCAGGGAGCAGATCGACCACGACCGGCTGTTCAAGGAACTGCTGGAAACCTTTTTCACCGAATTTATGCAGTTGTTTTTCCCCGCCGCCAGCCGGGAAATTGACTTCACCCACCTGCGGTTTCTGCCCCAGGAAGTGATTACCGACGTCACGGCGGGCGAAAAACGCGCCGTCGATCTCCTGGTGGAAACCCGGCTCAAAAAAGAGCCGGGCCTGATCCTGATTCACGTGGAAAACCAGGCGTACGTCCAAAAGGACTTTAACGAGCGGATGTTTATTTATTTCAGCCGCCTGTACGAAAAATACCGGCACCGGATCCTGCCCATTGCCGTCTTCAGCTACGACCGGGCGCGGGACGAACCGGACCGCTTCGACCTGGGCTTTTCCTTCTTAAGCGTCCTGCGCTTTCGCTTTTACAAGCTGGAAATCAAAAAACTCCCCTGGCGGGACTACCTGGCCAGCGACAATCCCGTGGCCGCCGCCCTGTTAAGCAAGATGGGCTTCTCCCCGGAGGAAAGAGTGCAGGTCAAGCTGGAGTTCATGCGCATGCTGGCCCGCCTTAAGCTCGATCCGGCGCGCGCGGAATTAATCGGTGGCTTTTTCGAGACTTACCTTAAGCTGACCGCTCAGGAAGAGGAAGAGTTTTACCGCGAACTGGACAAAATGGATCAGAAGGAGGTTTTGGCGATCATGCAGATTACCACCAGCTGGCACGAAAAAGGCAGGCTTGAAGGCAGGATCGAAGGAAAGATCGAAGG
>DYES01000050.1 GCA_020725585.1 Desulfovirgula sp. | reverse complement strand
TGCGGCCGGGTGCTGGTGGTGGCCGGATCAAGGGGCATGACCGGCGCGGCCTGCCTGGCTGCGGAAGGGGCCGCCCGGGCGGGCGCCGGGCTGGTGACGCTGGCTGTCCCAGAAGGTCTTCAGGAGGTGGTGGCGGCTAAATTGACCGAGGTTATGACGGTGGGCTTACCCGCCACTCCCCGCCAGACGTTAAGTAAAGAAGCCTGCGCCGACGTGGTGGCCCTGGCCGGGCGCGCAGACGTCCTCGCCTTAGGTCCGGGGATTACGACCCACCCGGAAACAGTGGCTTTCGTCCGCCAACTTCTCCCTTCCTTGAACGTTCCCTGTGTTTTGGACGCGGACGGTTTGAACTGTCTGGCCGGCCGCGCGGATATATTTAAGTTGCTGTCCGCGCCCCTGGTGATTACTCCTCACCCCGGTGAGCTTGCCCGCCTGACCGGAAAAGGGATCGCCCAAATCCAGCAAAACCGGATTGGCATTGCTGAACAGGCGGCTCGCGAGTGGGGGGTCGTTGTTTTGCTTAAAGGGGCGGGGACGGTAATCGCTTCTCCTGAGGGTACGGTTTATTTAAATCCCACCGGCAATCCAGGGATGGCTACGGGAGGCAGCGGGGACGTCCTCACCGGCGTTATCGCCGGATTTATAGCCCAGGGTATGGGTGCCTTGCCCGCGGCAGCTGCCGGTGCTTTTTTGCACGGGCTGGCGGGCGACCTGGCGGCGGAGCAAAAGGGCATCAGGGGGCTTTTAGCGGGGGATATTCTTGCTTTTTTGCCGCAAGCACTTAAGGAAGTTGAGGAGAAGGCAGGCAGATTTTGCCGCGGTTATGCCTTTATTTAGGGGGTAGGGGGTGGGCTGCAGGTGGAAAGAGTTTTGAGAGGTTTCGGAAACGTTCCTTGTTGGCACGGGATAATTATCGTTGCGGAAAATTTAAATATCGTCATGCATAACGAAAGCGCCGCGGAAATTTTGTCCGTTCCGGAGCGCGACCTGATCGGCCGGAATATAAAACATTTGCCTTTGTTAAACGGGCTAACGGATTTTTTTCTGGAAAGAAAAGACTTTTCTTCGGAAACGATTTTCAATGAAAAAATGTTTTGGTGAATCTTAACGTTTTAAAAAACGAAGGGGAACATTTTTTATGTTATCTGGTTGTGGTTAGCGATATATCAGAGTTCCGTCGCCTGCAGGACGTGGTCCGGGAACAGGAAAGACTGGCTGTAATCGGCCGCATGGCGGCCGGGATCGTCCATGAGTTAAGAAATCCCATGACGGCCGTCAAGGGTTTTGCCCAGTTGCTTAAAGAAAGAAGGGGGCAGGAAACAGAGCCCTACATCAGCTTTATTATCGAAGAAATTGATAACTGCGCCCGAATCATCGGCGATTTTCTGAAACTGGCGAGGCCCAACCCGCCGTGCCTGGAAAGGAGATCGCTAAACGAAACAATTTCTGAAATTGCGGTCATGATCGAACCCAGGGCTTTTCTGCAGAACGTGAAAGTAGAAGCGGAGCTCGTTCCTCATTTGCCGGAGTGTCTTTTTGACGCGACGCAGCTCAAACAAGTCTTGTTGAATATGGTGGACAACGCCCTGGAGGCAATGACCGGCGGTAGGACGTTGCGGCTGGAAACATTTCAGGCGGATTTCGCGCAGGTGGGAGTTGCCATCCAGGATACCGGGTGCGGCATTCCGGAAAATCTCTTGAAAAAAACTGGCTGCCGTTTTTTTCCACAAAAGAGAACGGCACCGGCCTGGGATTGTTTATTTGCCGATCAATTATCCAGGCCCACGGGGGGAAAATAGAGGTGAAAAGCAAAACTGGGGAAGGCACAACTTTTCGGATTTTCTTGCCGTTGGGGGAGCCCTCCGGTTAATTGAGAAGGCGTGAAGAGGTCAAGGAATCTGGGGGCAGGCACCCAAAGGTTTAACTTTGCACCTTCGTGTTCGAGAACTTTGTGTTTGATCTTGCGGAGGGGAGGATCAGAATGTCGGAGGCGCCGGTCTGGGCGGAAGTGGATTTAAAAGCGATAGCTCATAATGTACGAGAGATCAGGCGGATCGTTTCACCTCCGGCTGAGATCATGGCGGTTGTGAAGGCGAACGCTTACGGCCACGGCGCCGTGGAAGTAGCGCGGGTTGCCTTAAAAAGCGGCGCCGGCAGGCTGGCCGTGGCCAGGGTGAGCGAAGGAGAAGAATTGAGGAGGGCCGGTATAGAGGCCCCCGTACTGCTCCTGGGCTATACTCCTCCCGGCCAAATCAACGATGTCCTGCGCCTTTCCCTAACGCAGACTGTTTATAGCTTGGAAATGGCCAGTGTTTTAAACGAAGTTGCCGGACGCAAGGGCGCAAGGGCCGCTGTACACGTGAAGGTTGACACGGGTATGGGCCGTCTCGGCCTGCAGGCGGATGCTGCCTCCGTAAAAGAAGTGCTGCAGATCGCCCGCCTGCCGCATCTGGAAGTGGAAGGGATTTTTACTCACTTTGCCACTGCCGACGACCAGGATAAGCGTTATGCCTGGGAACAGTTCGAGCGTTTTCTTTATTTTTTGGATGCTTTGCGCAAGGAAGGTTTGGAAGTTCCTTTCCGGCACTGCGCGAACAGCGCGGCTATTATTGATCTCCCGCAGACGCATTTAGACCTGGTTCGGCCGGGTATCGCCATTTACGGGTTGTACCCTTCCGAGGAAGTTCAACGTTCCCGCCTCAACCTCAAGCCGGCGATGGCCTTCAAGGCGAAGGTGGCCCAGGTGAAAAAAGTGCCGGCGGGTTTTAAAATCAGCTACGGGGCCACCTACCAGACCCCGGCCCCCACTGTTATCGCCACTTTGCCGGTAGGTTACGCCGATGGGTACACCAGGTTGTTATCTTCCAAAGGGAAAGTATTGATCCACGGGCAAAGGGCGCCGGTCGTGGGGAGAATTTGCATGGATCAGTGCATGATTGACGTTGGGCATATACCGGGTGTCGCTTGTGGAGACGAAGTGGTTTTCTTTGGCCGGCAGGGAGAATCCGTTTTGCCCGTGGAAGAAGTGGCTTCACACATCGGGACCATTAATTATGAAGTGGTTTGCATGGTCAGCGGGCGCGTGCCGCGGGTATATCTGTAAGGTGCTGCAGTGTGTCCTGCAATCACTTCGGGAAATTCGACCGTTACGGAGACATTTTTCCAGGGCCTGGCTGGCCCCTGCTGGTTAGTAATTCCAGTAAGCGGCGCAGCTCTTTTAATTGCTCTTCCAGAGACTGAATTTTCTGAACGGCCTGGCTGGGGCTGCAGTTGCCGTACTGGGCACATTGAGCGCACGGGTCCGCGTAAGCAAGCGGGCAACCGGTCATCGTTATCCCCCCTTTCCGTGAAGGATGGCAACAAAAAAGCCCACCCTGATCCAATTAAAGGATCAGAAGGATGGGCTTCGTTGCCGTTAGCATGTCATCATTGACATAATTTTATGTAAATTCCTTCTACTTTATTATACTGGTTTTTGGCAGGAAAGGCAACAATTTTTTTAATGCCCGGGAAAAAAATTTTTTTTGCAAAAAAATTTTTTGCAGGAATTACTCGGCAAGTGGCGAAAATTATGGATAAATATTAGGTTGATAATTTTGACGTGTTATTTTTCAGGTGTTGGTCCATTAACTAATCCAGATAGGGTTACAAAGAGGTGTTTCAATTCCGACAGGTTGACGGTAAAAGGGAAGGCTTTGATGCGTGAAAAAACAAGAAGTGGCAGGGTTGTTTTATGACAGAACTGAACATTCAAACAGAATTAATTGCTTTTTTTATCCAGGATATACCCGAAAGTATTATTATGACACTGGTGGTGTTTAGCTTTTTATGCCTGCGTTTTGAATGGAGGAAAGTGTTCAAGATAGCATTTCTTCTTGCGTTGTTCAACTTGGTGCGCTTCTTACCGTTGGCCCCGGGAATGAATACGGTTATTCTAATGATCGCCCTTGCTGTTTTAATTAATGTATTTACGGGTACTAGAATGAGTAAGGCTTTTATCGCGGTTTTGGTTTCTTCTGTTATTGTCTTGTTTCTAGAAATGCTCTATGCGAAGCCATTGCTTCAGTTGACCGGCCTCAGCTATGAAGCGACTTTTGTCAACCCCTTTTTAAGAGCATTGTTTAGCCTCCCCTATCAGATAGTTTTGCTGGTGATAGCAATAATTAAAAATCTTTATAACCAGCGAGGGGGGAAGTTTGCGGCCTGACCAGGGAGAAGAGGTATTTATGATTGGTCTTCCGCGGGTTATAGCAGGTTATCTAAAGGACAAGCTGAACCTGAGTGACGAACAGGAGGAAGTTGCCCTCTATAGTCTCGAGGTGTTTATTTATACCGGTTTTACCTTTCTGGGGACGGGACTGGTGGGTTGGCTTTTCGGTTGTTTGCAGGCCACGCTTATCATTGCGTTCACCATTTTCGCTTTGCGATGTTTTTCGGGTGGTGCACACAGCAATTCTCCTGCTTGCTGTATTATATTAAGTATTCTCGTCATTCCTTTATCTGCTAAAATAGTTATGTTGATGTCTCCATTTATACCCAAGTATTTTCTGGCTGTTTTAGTTGTTTCTGGTTTTTTAATTTCTTTATTCATTACTTACCGGCTGGCACCGGTAGATACGCCGGCCAAGCCTGTATCCCCCGAAAGCCAAAGACGTAAGCTGAGATTATTGTCGAATTTGACTGTTGTCCTTGTTTTTATCTTGCAGGGGGTTCTTTTTTACTCCGTTTCCTTTTCTGAAGCGGCAACCCCGATTCTGGCGTTGGAAGCGGGACTTTTATGGCAGGCATTTTCCCTGACGAATGCAGGCCGCCGTTTTTTTACAGGATTGGATAATTTGAAAATAAGTTAAAAGAAGGGGGTGAAGTTTCAAATGAAAAAAATCTATTACGGAATGTTGACGGCCCTGTTCAGCACCCTGGTGGTGGCGGCGGGAATAATTGTTAAGCCGATGTGTTGGGGATGGTGGTACCAGCCCGAACTTCCAAAAAGCCTGCGGAAATAAAAACATTTTTCAAATTTGAAGAGGAGAATGTTTTTAATCATTTCTCCTCTCTTATTTTAAAGCCTCCAGAGGAGAACAGGCATGAGGATATTTGGTGAAAGGCATCCTTTGGACAAGCGCACGGAAGATGTTTCTGAACATATTCTGGTGTCTCACATTGTAAATATTTTAATTGTAATTATGGCTTTTATCAGTATTCATACCGAAAAAGAAATAGGAAAAGGACTTCTTCCAACTTATGTTAATCATTTTATTATGGTAGTCTCTGCTTTGGGCATTATTCCCTATGCCCTTAGAAAACTGCTTTCCGAAAGCGACTTTTTTCCGCGCTTTCTTACGGTTGAGTTTGTTATTTTACTTGTTTTGTTTCCCCTGGTGGGAATTTTAGTATACGGCACGGGCGGGCACTCCGGGGCCAAAGTTCTTTTTATGATCCCCGTCATTATCGCCGCCACAACTTACGGCAAGACCGCGGGCCTGGCCAGCGCCCTGCTGGCAGTCCTTATTTTATTTTCCTACGATACTTCCCATTTGGAAAGAGCCAGCGTTTCTAAAATGTTCCAGCTGGATTTAATTTTTTCCGGGGTAATGATTACCCTGGCCTGGTTGATGGGCGGTTTTACGGACATTGAGAAACGCACCAGAGAGCAGCTGCTCTTTATGGCCAATACAGATTCGATAACGGGCCTTGCCAACCACCACCGGTTTTTGGAAAGGCTGACGGAAGAATTGGCGAAAGCTAAGAAAAATTCCACTCCTCTTGCTTTAATCATGGTGGATATTGACTACTTCAAGTTTTATAAAGATCACTACGGGCACCAGAAGGGAAACGAGGTGCTCGCCAGGATCGGCGAAGCAATGCAGGGGTTGGTTAAGGAGCCCCACTTTCCGGCAAGATACGGGGGCGAAGAATTTATTATCGTTTTGCCCGGGGAAAGACGCGAAGTGGCCCAGGCTAAGGCTTTGGAGATCGAAAAAGCAATTGAATCAATCCCGTTTGAAGGTGCGGAGATTCAGCCTTTAGGCAAAATGACCGTTTCCGTAGGAGTTGCTTGCTACCCGGAAGACGGCGCCTCGCCGGAAGAATTAATCCGGGCAGTCGACGAGGACCTCTACCGGGCCAAGTATGGCGGAAACAGGGATCATCTGCGCATTTCCATTATGGATCAGTTGCGCGCCTTGAGTTTTTTTGACAAGGGGCTGCTCGGCTCCTTGAAATCTTTTCTGACGGCCATTAATGTGAAAGACCGGTATACTTTCGGCCATTCGGAGCGGGTGATGACTTACGCCGTGGCCACCGCGGACAGGCTGCGTTTGAGCGAAGATAAGATAAACGAGATTAGGTACGGGGCTTATTTGCACGATATCGGGAAAATAGACGTGGAAACGGACATATTAAATAAAGAGGGTTCTTTAACGGGCGAGGAATGGGAGGTGATTAAAAAGCACCCCGTCAGAGGGTGTGATCTCGTCCGTCCGCTGGCTTCTTTAGCGGGGATCGCCTCCATCATCCGTTACCATCACGAAAACTACGACGGCAGCGGATATCCCGACGGCCTGCAGGGGGAAGAAATTCCCCTGGCGGCCCGAATTTTGCGCGTTGTGGACAGTTTTGACGCCATGACTACGGACCGTCCCTATAAAAGAACAAAGACTCTGGAGGAGGCCTGCAGGGAATTGCGCAGGCTGGCCGGCAAGATATACGATCCGGTAGTGGTGGAGGTTTTTACGGAAGTAGTTTTGGAAAAGGAAAAACAGGCTGGGGCCGGCGGCCAAAAAGAAAAACAAAGGGGGGAATGAACGGCTGCTATGGACCGTTTATGGGCGCCCTGGCGCACTGTTTATATCGGCAGGGATCACGGTGATACCTGTATATTTTGCGAAAAGCTCCATTCCGACCATGACGAGGCCAATTACCTGCTTTTTCGCGGCGAAAAGACATTTGTGATTCTTAATTTATATCCCTATAGCAACGGGCACCTGCTGGTGGCGCCAAAAAGGCACGTTGGCGACCTCGTTGATCTGACCAGGGAGGAAATGCTGGAGTTGGGCGAAACTACCCGGCAGATGGTTGTCCTGTTAAGAAAAGCTTTTCGCCCCGACGGTTTTAATATCGGGGTCAATTTGGGGACGATTGCCGGTGCCGGCGTGCCGGGGCACTTTCATGTTCACATTGTGCCGCGTTGGGCGGGGGATACGAATTTTATGCCCGTTTTGGGGGATGTGCGGGTGATTTCCGAAGCGTTGGAGGTTACCTACCGCAAGCTCAAGGAAACCATGGAAGCGAAAAGCTAATTTAGGCGGGTGACTTCCGGTTTTATGCCGGCTTCCTCTAAAAGGGGCGGATACATGGCGGGCTTTATTTCCGCCAGGGGCTTGTCCAAGAGGGCGACGCAGATGGCTTCCCAGACATTTGCACCAAAGGAGCGCCCGTTGATGGCGGGCATACCGGTCGCCAGCCAGCGCACGCCGCGGCACCGGAGGTCTTCCTTGTCTAAAAGGGTCAGGGTGCTGCTGATTACCGTTTTGCCGTCCAGGCGCGCGGGAAAATAGTGGTGCAGGAAATGAAAATCCCCCGCCAGGATATCGGCCTTTTGGTAAAATTCGGAAAAACGGGGGCGGATTTTATGCTGCTTTTTTCCGGTAGGGTAGAGGAGCTTGATTGGAAAATGGCGGAAGAGCGGAAGAGCAATGCTCGCCACCCGGGAGAACGTGTGCAAGGAATAAAAGGGGACGGCTATGCCCAAAGAAAACATGGCGTCGCCGATAATCAACTTGCATCCCGCCGCCGCCAGCGCTTCGGCCAGGCCCCAGCGGTCCAGCGCCGAGCAGATCAGCGCCGTTTGACCGGCGCGGGGCCACCCCACTGTTTTCGTGAGGTAGTTGATCATTAATCTTTCCCACGTGTCTTTAATGCCGTAACCGTCAACTACCGGCGTGTGTTTTACCGCCGCCGCCAGCCGCCGGCCTTCCCGCAAGGCAAATATTTTCTTGCCCGCCCGCAGGTAGATGTTTATTCCTCCGAGGGAAAGCACATCCACCTGCCCGTCATATTTTTTGAGCAGCTCGAACGCCTGTTTTACGTTTCCGTCGGTGCCGATCCGTTCCACCAGCAAACGGACGCCCAGCAGTTCTACCTCCGCGCGGTGATTCCTTTTGGCGGAGCCCAGACTTACGCTGACGATCCTTTTTGTCCTGGAGGACATAAAGATTATCTCCTCTTTTTTAAACTTGCTTTTACTTTTAAAAACTTATCTCTATTGTATAACAGATTTCAGATTTCCAAAATACTGCCTTGTTTTATTTTTTTGTGGTAAAATAACACCAAGTTAAGAATTTAAAATTTTAAAGTTCCGAAGCAAAGCTGGCGAGGAGATGGGGAGGAGTTCTGGTGAAGAAAACGTTTGATCATACCGCCGACTACCTGGTTTCGGATGAACTCCGGGACGCCGTGAACATTGCCATTGCGCTGGGCAGGCCGCTTCTCATCAAGGGGGAGCCGGGAACGGGGAAAACCATGCTGGCCAAAGCCATTGCGGATTCGCTAGGGCTGCGCCTGATTGTCTGGAACATTAAATCCACTACCAAGGCCCAGGAGGGGCTTTACGTTTACGATACGGTGCAGCGCCTGTACGACAGCCAGTTTGGCGATCACGATGTGAGCGATATCAGGCAATATATTAAACTGGGTAAACTTGGGGAAGCTTTTGTTTCCGACGAGCAGGTCGTCTTGCTGATTGACGAAATCGATAAGGCCGACCTGGAGTTTCCCAACGATTTACTTTGGGAGCTGGACGTGATGAATTTTTACATCCCGGAAACGAAAGAAACAATCCAGGCCAGGCACCGGCCCATTGTGGTGATTACCAGCAATGCGGAAAAAGAATTGCCTGACGCCTTTTTAAGGCGCTGTATCTTCCATTATATCGCCTTTCCCGACGAAGAAATGATGGCCAGGATCGTGCGGGTGCACTTCCCCGATCTGGAAAAAAATTTGCTGGCGGAAGCGCTTAAAGCCTTTTACTGGCTGCGGAGCATCGGCGGGCTTCAGAAAAAGCCGAGCACCAGCGAATTGCTGGACTGGATTCAGGCGCTGGTGGTGGGCGGCGTCCCTTACCAGCGCATCAGCGCCGAAATACCTTTTTTAGGCGTGCTGCTCAAGAAAAACCAGGATTTTGAGCTTGTGCTGAGGCGGCTGCAGTCCGGTGGTGCGCAAAAAGCGCCCCCCGCATTCGGCGCCAACCGGCGGGGATGGTAAATGGTAAGGGGAAGCGGGTATGTTTACGGGTTTTTTCTTTGTCCTGCGGGAAGAAGGCGTTCCCGTTTCTTTAACCGAGTGGATGACGTTTATGGAAGCGTTAAACAAGGGGCTGGCCGGAGCAAGCTTGCACGGCTTTTATCGCCTGGCCAGGGCGGTGCTGGTGAAAAGCGAGACCCATTACGACCGCTTCGACCTGGCCTTTAGCCGTTATTTTTTAGGCATCGAGACGCCCCCGGAGCTGGCGGAAAGGGTGGCAAAATGGTTGGAGAAGGCGCTGCCTCCTTTGGAAGTGGACCCGCGGCAGCGCCGGCCGTTTGTTTCCTGGAACCTGGAAGAGATGCGCCGCGCCCTTGAAGAGCGGCTGGTCAGGCAAAAAGAAGAGCACCACGGGGGAAGATACTGGATCGGCACGGGAGGCACCTCCCCCTTTGGCCATTCGGGATACCATCCCGCCGGCTTACGCATCGGCGGGGAGTCGGTTAACCGTTCCGCCGTAAAGGTGGCTGCAGAGCGCAGGTACCGGGATTTCCGGACGGACGAAACTCTCTCCACCAGGCAATTTGAGCTGGCCCTGCGCAAGCTGCGGGAGCTCAGCCAGAATGTAGACGCCCCCAAGGAGGAATTGGACGTCGAGGGTACCATTGACGCCACCTGCCGGAAGGGCGGGCGGCTGGAACTGGTCTGGGCGAGACCGCGCAAAAATGTAATCAAGCTGGCGTTGATGATGGACTCGGGGGGTTCTATGACTCCATACTCCCGGTTATGCAGCCGGCTCTTTCAGGCCGCCAGCAAGGTCCGCCATTTTAAAGATATCAAGTTCTATTACTTCCATAACTGCATTTACCAAACCCTTTTTCTGGACCCTTTCTGCCGCGCCAACGCTTCCGTATCCACGGAGGAAGTGCTCCGGAGCCTGGGGCAGGATTACCGCCTGATCATCGTCGGCGACGCCAGCATGGCTCCGAGCGAATTGTTGATGGTGGGCGGGGCCATTGACTGGACGGCCTATAACGAAGAACCCGGCCTGGCCTGGCTGCAAAGGCTGGCCGCGCACTTTCACCGCGCCGTCTGGCTGAACCCCATTCCAAAGGCTTGCTGGTCCACTGCCGAAGGGCGGGACACCATCAGCCTCATCGGCCAGGTCTTTCCCATGTTTGAATTAACGGTGGAGGGCCTGGAACAGGCGGTTAAGGCGCTCAAAACCAGACGCTGAACAGGGCTGAAGAAAAGGATTCCTGCCGGCGTCAGCAAAGGAGCTCATAACTCTCTTGGACGTGATTGTTGCCGAAAACCTTGTTAAAGAATACAACGGTTTTCCGGCGGTGCGCGGGATCAGCTTTCGGGTTTGCGAGGGCGAATGTTTTGGTTTTTTAGGTCCTAACGGCGCCGGGAAAACATCTACGGTAAGAATGATCTATTGTTTTTCCCCGGTCAGCTCCGGACAATTGACTGTCCTCGGGATGGATGTACGCACGCAAGCCAGGGAGATAAAAAGGCGCCTGGGGGTGGTTCCCCAGGAAAACAACCTGGATCCGGATCTAAAAGTTTTACAAAATTTGCTGGTTTACGCCAGTTTTTTTCGCCTTCCCAAAAACAAGGCGCGCTTGACCGCCATGGAGCTGCTCGAGTTCTTCGGACTTGCCGACAAAGCCCACGAACGGGTAGACACCCTTTCCGGGGGGATGAAGCGGCGTCTGACCATTGCGCGGGCGCTGATTAATAAGCCCGCCGTGTTGATTTTGGACGAACCCACCACCGGCCTGGATCCCCAGGCCCGGCACATGGTCTGGCAGCGCCTGCGCCGGCTTAAGGAGCAGGGGGTAACCTTAATCCTTACCACCCACTACATGGAAGAAGCCAGCCAGCTCTGCGATCGCCTGGTGGTGATGGACGAGGGCGAAATTTTGGAAGAGGGCGAACCCCGCCGGCTGATCTCCAAGCATATCGGGGCCGAGATACTGGAGGTTGGTTTTGCCGCCGCCAGAGAGAGGGAGATCGTGCGCCAATTAAATGGCCTGATCAGGGGCTACCAGGTAGTGGGGGAAAACGTTTTTTTATACCCCCATAACGGCCAGGAACTGCTGAAAGCGTTGCAGCGCATGCCTTTCCAGCTTAACCACCAGTTTCTGCGCCCGGCAACGTTGGAAGATGTTTTTCTTAAGCTCACCGGCAAAAAACTGCAGGATTGATTACCTTTCTTTTTGGAGGAAACGCGGGATGTTTAGAGATTTTTTGAAAATAGACGTTTCCCCCCTTGTTTGGGCGGTTTTCCGGCGCCATTTAATTGTTTTCAGCCGCAACTGGAAGGTGAATATTTCTTTTAACTTTTTTGAGCCGCTGCTTTATCTCGTGGCCCTGGGAATTGGTCTCGGCGCCTACGTTCGGCCGATGGAAGGGCTTCCCTATTTAAACTACCTGGCTCCCGGCCTGGTTGCTTCATCCGCCATGTTCGCCACGGCTTACGAATGCACTTACGGGACCTTTATCCGCATGGAATTTCAAAAAACCTTTCAGGCCATGGTATCCACTCCGGTGAGCATGGACGACGTAATTGCGGGCGAGCTGCTCTACGGTATTTTTAAAAGCGTGGTTTACGGTTCAGTGATTATCGTCGTCATCACCCTTCTGGGGTTGGTGAAGTCGCCGTGGGTGTTGTTGGCGCCGCCTGTGATGGCGGTGGCCGGGTTGCTTTTCGCGCTTCTTTCCATAGTCTGGACGGGCCTGGTGCCGCGCATCGATAATTTTAATTATTTCTTTTCTTTAATTATGACGCCGCTGTTCCTTTTCTCCGGGGTATTTTTCCCTTTGACGGGGCTCCCGGTGCTGATCCAGAAGGCCGCCTGGTTCAGCCCGCTCTACCACGTAGTCAACCTTACCCGCGGCCTTATTTTGGGGCAGGTGGGAATCTGGCTGGTCTGGGAATTGCTCTGGATAATCGCCGTAGTGGTTCTTTTGTTTCCTTTTCCCTTTTATTTAATGCGCCGGCTCGTGATCAGATAATGATTCAAGAAGGATTTTTTTGTTTTCTGGAGAAAATTATGAAAGCGCGGTCCGGCACAATTACAATATAGGTTAAGGAGGTATAAAGGAATGAAACGAGTCCTGGTGGCGGTTGACGGTTCCGAAAATTCCCTGCGAGCGCTGGAGTTTGCCCTGGATTTACAGAAAATGTGCCGCGAAGTGCAGATTACGGCTCTTTATGTCGGCCCTTCGATTTACGGCTTGTTTCCCGAATCCGGGTTATCCTCCTGGATCAGGCAAAAGGACCTGGATAAAGAAATTGAAGACAGGGCCCAGAAGATTTCCGAGAAAATTGACCAGGTAGCTGTCCGGTACGGGGCATCGGTAGAAAAGGCGATCGCCAGGGGAGACGCGGGGGCGGCGATCAGTAAGTTTGCCGAAGAAGGGGAGTACGATCTGGTAGTTGTCGGCACGCGCGGATACGGGGAGGTAAAAAGTATTTTAATCGGGAGCGTCAGCCACAAGGTTCTGCACCTGTGTCCGTGCCCGGTGGTTGTGGTTAAATAAACTGCATATTGTTAAATAAGCCGCATATTTGTGTAATGTTCATGTAGATATTAATGAGTAGTAATTATGTAAATATTCGTGTAGGTAATATTTACTTGATCCCAGGACGCCATTTTTTTATAAGGTTTACAAGGGGCTTGAGTTTGAGATGTCCAATCATTTTCTTTCCCTGGCCAAAGAACGCTATTCGGTGCGGCGCTACCAGCCCGAACCCGTTTCCCCGGAAATCATTGAAAAGCTTCTTGAGGCAGCCCGCTGGGCGCCTTCCGCCGGCAACCTGCAGCCCTGGTTTTTTTACGTGGTGACAAAACAAAAAGACAAAGAAATGCTTGCCCAGGCGGCGTTAAATCAGCGTTTTGTCGCCCAGGCCCCGGTGTGCATTGTTGTCTGCGCCGAACCGGAGCGCTCCGCGCGCGTTTACGGCAACCGCGGCCGTTACCTTTATTGCTATCAGGATACCGCCGCGGCGGCGCAAAATATTCTCCTCGCGGCGGCAGGCTTTGGGCTGGGGGCCTGCTGGGTGGGCGCTTTTAAAGAGGACGAGGTGAAGCGTTGTCTGGCCATGCCCGAGGGCCGCGTGCCGGTGGCCATCATCCCCGTCGGACGCCCCGCGGACAACCCTGCGCACCGCCCCGGCCGCCGGGAGATTTCGGAAATAGTCTGCTATGTGTGAGGGGAGCGCTTTGGGTTCTGCAGGTTATTTGCGTCTCTCCCTGAAAGAGCTTACAAAACGCGCGGAACAGGCGGTGGCCATGCTTGCCGACTGCACGGTTTGCGCGCAGGAGTGCCACGTCGACCGCACAGCGGGCGAAAGGGGCTTTTGCCGCGGGGGGCGCCTGGCGGCGGTAAGCAGCTGGGGGCCGCACTTCGGCGAAGAATCTGTCCTGGTGGGCCGGCATGGTTCAGGGACTATTTTTTTCACGCACTGCAACCTGGCCTGCCGTTTTTGCCAGAACTGCGACATCAGCCAGCACGGCGAGGGGGAAGAAGTAAGCGCGGAAGAACTGGCCGGCATCATGCTGGAGGTTCAGCGCATGGGCTGCCACAACGTGAACCTCGTTTCTCCCAGCCACTACGTGCCGCAGATCTTAGAAGCCCTCGTGATCGCCGTGAAAAACGGTCTGAAAATACCGCTTGTTTACAATACAGGGGGATACGACGCCCTGGAGACGCTGGCCCTGTTAAACGGCATAGTGGATATTTACATGCCCGACATTAAATTTGGCGATGACGGGCTGGGAGCGAAGTATTCCCGGGCTCCCCGCTACTTTTCCGTGGCGAAAACCGCCGTAAAGGAAATGCACCGCCAGGTGGGCGATTTGCAGGTTGACGAGCGGGGGATCGCTACCCGCGGCCTGTTGATTCGCCACCTGGTGATGCCCGGAAACCTGGCCCGCACGGAAGAGGTTATGAAATTTATCGCCGAAGAAGTTTCCTCGGATACCTTTGTAAATATCATGGACCAGTATTACCCCGCCCACGAGGCGAGGAAGTACCCCGAGCTTTCCCGCCGGATCAGCCGCGAAGAATACCGCAGGGCCGTAGAGATGGCCCGCGCCGCCGGCCTGAAGAGGATTTATCCCGATCACTACCGGGACTAGGGGGCACGTTTTGGAGAAAGTCTCCCCGCCCACCGTTTTTCCCTCCCCCGGAAAAAGAGGAAACAGCTCCCGCCGAAAAGCAATTTTTCCTTTAAAACTTTGTGTAAAAATGAATAAAAATAGATAATTTTGCAAAATACTAACTCCGATATGTCTTGAAGGAGGTGAGCGTATGCACCACTGGCGAATGACGGAAATGGAAAAGCTCCACATATCGGAGCAATTAAGAGCAGAGGATCTCTGCGCCAAAAAGGCCCGTTTTTACCTCAACCAAAGCCGCGACCCCGCCGTTCAGGGCATCTTGCGGCAATGCGTGGATAAAAGTCAAAGGCACATCAGCGCATTAAATGGGCTGCTGCAAGAGGCGGGGCTTTCTCATTTGGCCCGCCATTGACAACAAAGAAAAGGAGGTGCTTCCAGCTGTGGAGTTCAGCGACAAAGATATTTTAACTGATCTTCTGATCGGCACAAAGATGCTTTCTCTTGGTTATCATACCGCCGTTTTGGAAGCGGCTAACGACCGGGTGCGGAATACCTTGATTCAGGTTAATAACGAGGAGCTCAGTACCCAAAAACAAATCTTTGACTTAATGCACTCCCGCGGCTGGTACCCGCTGGACCCCGTTTACACGGGAACTCCTATGGGAGCCGAAGCCACCGGCATTCGTCCGGAGGCGGCCGCGATGGGAGGAGCGGCCCCGGCGCCGGGCGCCGGCGCCATGGGGCCCTCCCCGGAAAGAACAGGTTTTTAGTCCGGTTTTAAGGCTGAACGAAAATTCTTTTCCAACAGAAAGCCCACGCAAGTGGGCTTTTTCGCATTTAGAGCGTAGCGGGGGCTATGTTTTTTTGGTATAATAAATTGTTGGATGGATGGGTGTCTTCTGGAGGATCGCTATGCTGGATAAAATTATCGTCCGGGGTGCCCGCGCCCATAACCTCAAGAATATCAGCGTGGAAATTCCGCGGGGTAAACTGGTGGTTTTCACCGGCCTCTCCGGTTCGGGAAAATCCTCTTTGGCCTTTGACACTATTTATGCGGAGGGGCAGCGGCGCTACGTGGAATCCCTTTCCGCCTACGCCCGCCAGTTTTTAGGGCAGATGGACAAACCCGACGTGGATTATATCGAGGGGCTTTCCCCGGCTATTTCCATTGACCAGAAAACGACCAGCCACAACCCCCGCTCGACAGTGGGGACGGTAACGGAAATTTACGATTATCTGCGCCTGCTTTTTGCCCGCGTCGGGCGGCCCCATTGCCCGCGCTGCGGGCTGGCCATCGCCAGGCAAACGGTAGAGCAAATGGTCGATCAGTTGATGGCTCTGCCGGAAGGGACGCGCCTGATGATTTTGGCCCCGGTGGTGAGGGGCAAAAAAGGGGAGCACCAGAAGTTATTCGAAGATATTCAAAGGAATGGCTTTTCCCGGGTGAGGGTAGACGGCGAGCTTTACGAAACGGGCCGGCCCATAAGGCTGGATAAAAATAAGAAGCACACCATTGAAATTGTAGTGGACAGGGTATTTATGCGGCCCGGCATTGCCCGGCGCCTGAGTGATTCCCTGGAAACGGCCTTGCGCCACGCGGGGGGCGTGGCCGTCGCCTCTTTGGAGGAAGGCCGGGAGATCCTCTTTAACGAAAATTTTGCCTGCGTGGAATGCGGAGTCAGCCTCCCGGAAATTGAACCCCGGCTGTTTTCCTTTAACAGCCCGTACGGCGCCTGCCCCGCCTGCACCGGATTGGGCGTGAAGAAGGAGATCGATCCCGATCTCTTGATCCCCGATAAGCACAAATCCCTGGCCGAGGGGGCGATCGAAAGCTGGCCCGGGGGAGCCGCGGCGCGCGCCTACTTCGAGGGGTTGGCGGAAAGGTACGGTTTTCGGCTGGATACCCCGGTAAATGAACTTACTCCGGAACAGCTGGACAAGATCCTTTACGGCACCGGGGCGGAGGCAATCAGAGTCGTCTACCGGGATACCTACGGCCGCCGGAGGGCTTACCAGACAACCTTTGAGGGTGTTGTCCACAACTTGATGCGCCGGTATAGCGAAACGGGTTCAGATTATATGCGCGAAGAGTTTGAAAAATACATGAGCGTCCGGCCCTGCCCGGAATGCGGAGGCGCCCGCCTGCGGAAAGAGGCGCTGGCGGTGAAAGTGGGGGGCCTTTCCATTGCCGAAGTAACCAGGTTGTCGATTGCGGAAGCGCTGGCCTTTTTCCGCTCGCTCGCTTTAACGGAAAGGGAAAGGTTAATCGCCCGCCAGATTCTCAAGGAAATTAACGAACGCCTGGGCTTTCTGGTCAATGTGGGGCTGGATTACCTCACCCTGGACCGGCCGGCAGGGACCCTTTCCGGCGGGGAGGCCCAGCGCATCCGCCTGGCCACGCAGATCGGCAGCGGTTTAACGGGCGTGCTCTACATTCTGGATGAACCCAGCATCGGCCTGCACCAACGGGATAACAAACGGCTCTTAGACACCCTTTTGCGCCTGCGGGACCTCGGGAATACGGTGATCGTGGTGGAGCACGATGAAGAGACGATCCGGACGGCGGATCATATCATCGACATCGGGCCCGGGGCGGGCGCCAACGGCGGCGAGATCGTGGCCCAGGGCACCGTGGAAGACATTATCCGCACCCCCGCTTCCATTACGGGCCAGTACCTGAGCGGGAAAAAATTTATTCCCGTCCCCTTTCTTCGCCGCCAGTCTAACGGTAAGGCGCTGGAAGTCCTGGGGGCCGGCGAGCATAACCTGAAAAATATTAACGTCACCTTTCCGCTGGGGATGTTTATCTGTGTGACCGGCGTTTCCGGCTCCGGAAAAAGCACCCTGGTCAACGAGATTCTTTACCGTTACCTGGCTAAGGAGCTGCACGGGGCCAGGATGCAGCCGGGAAGTTGCCTGGGGATAAAGGGCCTAGAGCATCTGGATAAGGTGATTAATGTGGATCAGTCTCCCATCGGCCGTACCCCCCGCTCCAATCCGGCCACTTATACAGGCGTTTTTACCGACATCAGGGATTTGTTTTCCCAACTGCCTGAGGCGCGGGCGCGGGGCTACAAGCCTGGCCGCTTTAGTTTCAACGTTAAAGGCGGACGCTGCGAGGCCTGTTTCGGCGACGGGATTATCAAGATCGAGATGCATTTTTTGCCGGACGTCTATGTGCCCTGTGAGGTGTGCAAAGGGAAGCGCTACAACCGGGAAACCCTGGAAATCAGGTACAAGGGGAAGAATATTGCCGAAGTGCTGGAGATGACGGTTGACCAGGCCGTGGAATTTTTCCGCCATATCCCGAGGATTTACCGCCGGTTAAAGACCCTGCAGGACGTCGGTCTGGGTTACATCCGCCTGGGGCAGCCCGCCCCGGAGCTTTCCGGCGGCGAGGCCCAGCGGGTGAAGCTGGCCGCGGAGCTTTCCCGCCGCTCCAACGGCCGCACGTTTTACATCCTCGACGAACCTACCACAGGGCTGCACATGGACGACGTGAACCGCCTCTTGCAGGTTTTGCAGCGCCTGGTGGAGGCAGGAGACACGGTGGTCGTCATCGAACATAACCTGGACGTGATTAAAACGGCCGACTACATCATCGATCTGGGTCCCGAAGGAGGCGACCGGGGAGGGCGCGTGGTGGCGGCGGGGACTCCGGAGGAAGTTGCCCGGGTGCCGGAGTCGTACACCGGTCAATTTTTAAGGAAGGTCCTGACCTCTGCCAGGGTTTTTAACATGGGCTACCGTTATGAAGAATGTCCAAAAATGGAGAAGCAGGCGTGAAGCCGCCTGGGCGGTTTGAATGGAAAGGTGATGGTCTTGACGCCCCAGGAAAAGCTAGGTTGCCTGCCGGCCAGACCGGGCGTTTATTATTTTAAGGATGATGCGGGAAGGATTATCTACGTGGGGAAGGCTGTTTCGCTTAAAAACAGGGTGCGCTCCTACTACCAGGCGGGAGCGCAGCAAACCCCGAAAATTCGCTCTCTGATGGCCCGCGCCGTTGATTTTGAATACATTGTTACGGATAACGAGGTAGAGGCGCTCATTTTAGAAGCGAACTTGATTAAAGAACACCGCCCGCGGTATAACGTTTTTCTCAAAGACGACAAGAGTTATCCCTATTTAAAAGTTACGCTGGCAGAAGACTTTCCCCGGGTGTGCATTACCCGGCGCTTGATGCAGGACGGGTCCCGGTATTTCGGCCCGTACACCCAGGTGGGAGCGGTGCACGAAACGCTGAGTCTTTTACGCACGCTTTTCCCTTTTCGAACCTGCAAGAAGAAAATTGCCTCGTTTGAAGAGGGGGCAAGTGAGCAGCGCTCAAAAGAAGGCAGCGGTCAAGAAAACAGGAAAGCCTGGGCGGCGGCTGGGCCGCGTCCCTGCCTGAATTACCACATCCGGCGTTGTCTGGCACCCTGCTCCGGTTTTGTGGATCAAGAAACTTACCGGGCGACGATCCGGGAAGTGTGCTTATTTTTAGAAGGCCGCCAGGAAGCTCTGCTCAAACACCTGCAATTACGGATGCAGCGGGCGGCGGAAAAGTTGGAGTTTGAAAAAGCAGCTGCGTTGCGAGATCAAATTGCCGCGATAAAAAAAGTAATGGAAAAGCAGAAAGTGGTTTCTGCCGGCCGCGGCGACCAGGACGTTGTGGCGGTGGCGCAGGGAGAAGACCTGGCCTGTGCGGCCGTATTTTATGTGCGGGGAGGAAAATTAATCGGCCGGGAGACTTTTCATCTACCCCGTATTGAGGGGGTGAGCGAAGCCGAGGTGGTTACGGCCTTTCTCAAGCAGTATTATCACCAGGCAGATTTCATTCCGGAAGAAATCCTTGTTTCTCACCTGGTTCCCGAGGAGAAAGAGGTCATCACCAGCTGGCTGGCGCAAAAAAAGGGGGGGCAGGTGAGGCTGCATGTGCCTGCCCGCGGAGAAAAAAAGAAAATAGTGGCGATGGTTGCCGAAAACGCCCTTTTGTCCTTGCGGGAAGCTGAGCTAGAGCGCCGGGGCGAAAAGGAAATCGGTAAAGTCCTGGTTGACCTGGCGCAAAAGCTGGGTTTAGAAAAAGCGCCTGAGCGCCTGGAGTGTTTTGACGTTTCCAACCTGCAAGGCGCCGAGAAGGTCGCCTCGCTGGTGGTTTTTGAAAAGGGCCGCCTGTGCCCGGAACAGTACCGGCGCTTTAAGATCCGGTCGGTGGAAGGCCCCAATGACTACGCCTGTCTGCAGGAAGCGCTGCGCAGGAGATTTCTCCGCGCGCAAGAAGAGCAAAAACTGATTCGCCTGGGCCGGCTGAGCACCCGGGAGGGCAGGTTTTTCCGGCTGCCCGGGCTGGTGCTGGTCGACGGCGGAAAGGGTCAGCTTTCTGCCGCCCGGGAGGTGCTCGACGAGCTCGGCTACGCGCACATAGCGGTCTTGGCTCTGGCCAAGAGGGAAGAAAGTATTTTTCTTGAGGGTCAAGACGAGCCCGTGCGTCTGCCGGGGGATTCCCCCGCCCTGCATTTGTTGCAAAAGTTAAGGGACGAGGCTCACCGTTTTGCCCTTACCTATCACCGAAAATTGCGCCAAAAACGTAACCTGCACTCGGTATTGGAAGAAATAACGGGCATTGGCCCCGCCCGCCGGCGGGCGCTGATGAGGACTTTTTCCTCGCTGGAGGCGATCCGGCAGGCCAGCGTGGACGAACTGGCCGGGGTGGAGGGGATGAACCGCCCCGCGGCAGAGGCGGTTTACAGGTTTTTTCATGGTTTAACAGAGGGAAAGGAAAGAAGGTGAAGCCGGGTGGCGGAAAGTTTAGTTGTCGGGGTGGACCTGGGGGGCACCAAAATTTATACCGCGCTGGCCAGGGAAACCGGCGAGCTCCTGGCGGAGGTGAAAATCCCCACCGAAGCCGCAGGCGGAGTGGAGCACGTCCTGCGGCGGATCGTGCGCTCGGTGCGGGAGGTGGAAAAACAATCCGGTTCGTGCGGGAAAATAGTCGGCCTGGCGGTAGGGGTTCCGGGGACTCTGCATCCTTTCCAGGGAATTGTTTACCAGGCGCCCAATCTCGGCTGGCTGGACGTGCCCTTGAAGGGTCTTTTGGAAGAAGCTCTCCAGATGCCCGTGGCCGTTGACAACGACGCCAACCTGGCCGCCCTTGGCGAGTACGTTTTTGGGGCGGGACAGAGGGTGGACGACTTGGTCTACGTCACCGTCAGCACGGGGATCGGCAGCGGGCTTATCCTGGGAGGAAAATTATATACCGGCGCTTCTTTTGGAGCGGGCGAAATCGGCCACATGACCCTCGACCGGGAGGGGCCGCTGTGCAATTGCGGCAATCGAGGCTGTCTGGAGGCGCTTGCCTCGGGGACGGCTATGGCCCGCCTGGCCGTCGAGCTTGTTGACCAGGGGCGGGGAGAGGGAATTTTGCGCCTGGCCGGAGGGAAAGATAAAATTACCGCCGAGAGCGTGTCCCGGGCCGCAAAGGCCGGGGATGAAGAGGCCCTCATGATTTTAGCAGCGGCGGGCAGGTGGCTCGGAATCGGCCTGGCGAACGTGATTAATTTATTAAATCCGGCCCTGCTTGTTCTGGGTGGAGGGGCCATGCAGGCGGGAAAGCCATTGTGGGAAGCCATGGAGGACGAGATCGAAAAAAGAACGCTGCGGGCCGCCCGCCGGCAGGTTCAGGTTGCCCCGGCGGCCCTTGGGCAGCGTTCGGGGCTGATGGGCGCGGTGGCCCTGGCAATTCGGTCGCATGGCTCTTTTGCCGCTTGCCAGGCGAAAGCAAAATAAAAGTTTTTGTGGGCCATCTCGTTGCCGCCCGCGGAAGGGAAGCGGCTTTTTTAACGGGGAAAGGAAGAGGCGGCCTTTGCATTTTGGGAAGGGCGAATGGTCAACTTTTGAGCGGGGAATTGAAAATGAATGGCTGGTGACCAACGGCCTGGGAGGGTACGCGTCATCGACTCTGATCGGAGCGAATACGCGCAAATACCACGGATTGCTGGTGGCTGCCTTGAGCCCGCCCGTACAAAGGACTTTATTGCTGGCCAAGCTGGATGAAAGGGTGGAGATCGCCGGAAGAGTGTACAACCTGGCAGCCAATCAGACGATTTGGGGGGTAACCGAGTCCGGTTTTGTTCACCTGCAGCAGGTAAACGTGGGATTTTTTCCGGTATTCATCTATTCCTTTGCCGATCTTTTTCTGCACAAACAGGTATTTATGGTTCACGAGGAAAATACTACCGTGGTGCTCTACCAGATTCATAACGGGGAGCAGCCGGCCCACTTACGCCTGATTCCGCTGGTGAATTGCCGCGACTTTCACTGGACGGTGAAAAAGGGGCAGGTGGCTTTTCGCCAGCAGGCTGCGCTGCACGGCGTAACCATCCGAAGCGCTCCCGGCGTTCCTGCTTTAAATCTGGCCTGTAGCGACGGGAAATACGAAAAAAAAGAAGATTGGTTCTACAGGATGTTTTATTTGCGAGAGCAGGAGAGGGGGCTGGACGCGGAAGAAGATCACTATATGCCCGGGTATTTTACAATTTCCTTGGAGCCCAACGAAAGTAAAACAGTAACTTTTGTCGCCACCCTGGAGGAAGTCTACACGCTGGACGGGCAGGCGTTGCTGGAGCTAGAGACCAGGCGGCTGCAGGAAATCATCGATAAAGCGGGATTTCGGGATTATTTCGCCCGCCGTCTTGTCCAGGCCGCCGACGCTTTTATCGTCCGCCGCCAATCCACCGGCGCAAAAAGCATTGTGGCCGGCTACCACTGGTTTAACGACTGGGGCCGGGACGCCATGATCGCCCTCCCGGGGTTGACGCTAGTCACCGGGCGGTTCGAGGACGCCAAAAGCATCCTTTCTACCTTCCGGCAGTACTGCAAGGACGGCCTGATTCCCAATATGTTTCCCGATCCGGGGCAGGAGCCCCTTTACAATACAGTGGACGCCTCCTTATGGTTTTTTCAGGCTGTTTACAAGTATTTACAGTACACTGACGATTACGATTTTGTCGGTCATCTTTATCCAGTCTTAAAGGAAATTGTGGATTATTATATTCACGGCACTCGTTTTAATATTAAAATGGACGAGGATGGTTTAATCAGGGCGGGATCAAGGCAGACGCAATTAACCTGGATGGACGCCAAAGTGGACGATTTTGTGGTTACCCCCCGCCAGGGCAAGCCCGTAGAAATAAATGCTTTGTGGTATAATGCCCTGTGTATTCTGGGGAAATTGTCTATGCGTTATGGTGATCGTTTTCCCTACGGGGAACTTATTGAAAAAGTAAGGATTAGTTTTTTAAGAGAATTCTGGTATGAAGAAGGTAATTATTTATACGATGTCGTGGGGGAAGAAGGAAAAGATCCTTCGCTGCGGCCAAACCAAGTATTTGCTCTGAGTCTTCCCTACAGCATGCTTAAGCCTGGGCAGGGAGAAAAAATAATCCGCCGGTTATGGCAGGACCTTTACGCCACTTACGGCCTGCGCAGCCTGTCCCCCGGCCACCCCGCTTATCGCGGGGTATATGCCGGCAATCGCCTGGAGCGGGATCAGGCGTACCACCAGGGCACAGTCTGGAGCTGGCTGATCGGACCCTTTATTACCGCCTTGCGCCGCGTACATAATTATTCGCGGGAGAGCAGAATCGAGGCCGCCAGATTTATCATGCCCTTCCGGGCGCATCTAGCCAGGTACGGGATATGTTCAATAGCGGAGATTTTCGATGGCAATGAGCCGATTATTCCGCGCGGCTGTATTGCGCAAGCCTGGGGGGTGGCTGAAGTGCTCCGGGCGTATGTGGAGGACGTGCTGGAATTAAAGCCTCTGGCCAGGAGCGAGAAGAAGGAGGGTGATTGGCTTTCTCTTTAATCTTGATAAACAATTATCCTTTTTTATGACGCCTGGTCTTTGGCGACGCACTTACCGGCATTTTATTGTGAAGAGGTGTTGACCTTGGCCTTACCCAGACTGGTTATTGTGACGGGCCTTTCCGGGGCGGGGAGAACTCAGGCCCTGCGGCACCTGGAAGACCTGGGCTTTTTTTGTATCGATAATTTGCCGCCCACGTTAATCCCGAAATTTACGGAGCTCTGTGCGCATTCTGCAAGGCCCATCGATCGGGTTGCGCTGGTGGTGGACATTCGCGGCGGAGAATTTTTTGACGCCTTGTTTGAGGTGTTGGGCGATCTTGATAAGAGCGGCACAAATTACGAGATTCTTTTTTTGGAGGCCTCCGATGAAACCCTCGTCCGGCGCTTTAAGGAATCCCGGCGCAGCCATCCTTTAAGCATGCACGGGGAAATTTTAGACTGCATTCGAGAGGAACGTTCGCGGATGCAGGAATTGCGCGGCCGCGCCGATAAAATTATCGATACTTCAAATTTGACGACCCAGCAGTTAAAAGAGCAGCTCAAAAATCTTTTTGCTTACAATACTCACCTCTCGAGATTAAGGATCAGCATTGTTTCTTTTGGCTACAAATACGGCATCCCCATGGACAGCGACCTTGTTTTCGACGTGCGTTTTCTTCCCAATCCTTATTACGATCCTTCTTTAAGGTGTCTCACTGGCAATGATCCGAAAGTGGAAGAATTTGTCCTCTCTTCCCAGGTAACTAACGAATTCATGAAGAAATTTTTCAGCCTGATTGAATTTTTAATTCCTGAGTATTCTAAGGAAGGGAAGTCCACTTTGACAATTGCCATTGGCTGCACCGGCGGGCAGCACCGCTCCATTGTCATTGCCAATCATTTGGAAGAATACCTGTCCAAAAGAAATTACACGGTCACCGTTCACCACCGGGACATCAACCGGCTTGCCGGAGAATAGACCGAAGAAAACTTGTTTTCTGGGTTAAACAGGGCGAACACAAGGGACAATTATGCTTAATGCAAGAATATTAATATAAATAAAATTATATAATTCTGGGCTAAATTAATTACGTGTGGTATAATATTTGCAAGTGGTGAAGAAAATGTCGTTTTCGCTCACGACAAAAAGCGAGCTGGCCCGGGTTGCAGAGAGCAAAAGGTGTTGCCGCCTGGCCGAGTTGGCCGCTTTGGTGAAGGTTAACGGCGTCTTGAAAGTCAGTGCCAACCGGCAGGTGTCTTTGAATGTAATTACGGAAAACGCTGCTGTGGCGCGGAAAATTTTTTCGCTCTGCAAGGATCTTTTTCAAGTGGCGGCAAATGTTGTGGCCCGGCGAAAAGCGCAGTTAAAGAAAAATAATATATACATGATCAGTATCTCCGGGCATACAGGGGATATTTTGAGGCAGACGGGTTTATTAAACGAGGCGGGGGAATTGCTGGAAGGCGTGAATAAAAAGCTGGTCAGGCGGGATTGTTGCCGCCGGGCCTACCTGCGGGGAGTTTTTTTGGGATGCGGGTCGATCAATAACCCGGGCAACAGCTATCACCTGGAAATGATCCTCCATAACAAGAATTATGCTCAGGACATCTACGGTCTGTTAAAAAAATTTTCTCTTTCTCCCGGGCTGATTGCCCGTAAAAACGGTTATGCCCTTTATCTTAAAGAAGCGGAACAGATTGTCCATTGTCTTAGCGTAATGGGCGCGCATACGTCCGTGCTCACTTTTGAAAACGTACGTATATATAAAGAAATGCGCAATCAAATAAACAGGTTGGTAAACTGCGAAACGGCAAATTTAGGAAAGACAATTAATGCTTCTTTGCAGCAGCAGGAGACAATTTATTTTCTTGCTTCCACGATCGGGCTGGAAAAGCTGCCCCCCTCCCTCCGGCAGGTTGCGGAAGCGCGCCTGTCCCACCCGGACGCCAGTTTGCGGGAATTGGGCGAACTACTCGACCCAAAAATAAGCAAATCGGGAGTAAGGCACCGGCTGCGCAAACTGGAGGAGATGGCGCAATATTACCAGGCCAAAAGGGTTGGTTCGCCATAACAGATACAGGGCAGGAAAGAAAAAGGCGGCTTTATTGCCGGCCGGTGCGTGCAAACCGTAATTCAATGCAGAGCTGGTACCGGGAGGTAAGTTTTGGGCGGGCGGTTTTCAATTTTTTAATTATTTATATTTGCCGCTACCTGCCGTGCTTGCCCCTAAAAAATTTTCTTTACCGGCGGCTCGGGATGCGGGTGGGTAAAAATGTTTCGGTCGGCCTGATGGCCATGATGGACGTATTGTTTCCGCAGCTGATCTCCATTGGGGAAAACAGTATCATTGGTTATAACGCGACCATTTTGTGTCACGAATTTCGGATTAAGGAATTTTGCACCGGAAAAGTAGAGATTGGCGCCAACGTTTTAATTGGGGCGAACAGTACCATCCTGCCGGGTGTACAGATTGGTGAAGGGGCACAGGTAGGGGCAGGCTCCCTGGTTAACCGGGATATCCCGCCCGGCGTTTTGGCGGCGGGTGTTCCCGCGCGCGTGATCGGAAAGGTCGAACGCTAATGTTGTTCCAGATCTGGCGGGATTTCTGGCAAAACCCCCGGCAGGCCAGATATATGGTGCCCCTGGTGGTCATCAATGCGGGCGGTTCGGTTTACGGTTATTATTGGTACCATCAGCAACTGGCCAGTACGCCTATTTATTATTGGTTATTCGTTGCGGATAGCCCTTTTTCCACGACGCTGTTTGCCGTGGCGCTGGTTGCCTGCCTGCGGGGCCTACGGGAAAGCTGGTTTTCTGTTTTAGCCTTTGTTTGCTGCCTGAAGTACGGGTTGTGGGCCGTTATTATCATCAGTCATTTTTGGTTGACGAAGGAAATGATCACTCCTTTAGAGATAATGCTCTGGCTGTCTCACTGGGGGATGGTTCTGGAGGGCTGGGCCTACCTGCGCTCGATGAATTTTAGACGGCCGGCGGTGCTTGTTTCTGTTTTCTGGCTGGCGATAAACGACGCCATGGATTATGTCCTGGGTCTGCATCCGTACCTTTTTACGGCGGGACAGGAGCCGGTAGCCGCCGTTTCGGCAATGGGATTGACTTTTATTATCTTTTTCATCCTATGGGGAAAGCAGGGTTTTGGTAAACCGGTCAGTTGACGAGCCTAACTTAAGGGGTGACGTAAATTGCGCGTAAGTTACGACCTGAACGTGGAGCAAGTGCAAAAATTAGTCATGACCCCGGAATTGCGCCAGGCCATTACGATCTTGCAGTTGCCTGCAATGGAGTTGGGTCTTTATATAGAGCAGCAGTTACAGGAAAACCCTTTTCTGGAATTGCGCGAGGAGGAGACGGATCTTCTGGAGCCCGCGGGAACAGATGAACTGGCGGAAATTTTGGAACAAAAAAGGGAATCTGAAAAAAGGGAATACGATATCGACTGGGAAGAATATTTCCAGGACAGCAGCGATTTAGGTTTTGTCCGGACGGAGGAAGAAAGAAGTCCCCAGACCTATGCCTATGAAAATATTGCCAGCCAATCTCCCACGTTGATGGACCACCTGATTTTTCAATTGCACCTGGCTACCAGCGACGAGCAGATGAGGTTAATCGGGGAATATTTAATCGGGAATATTGACGACCAGGGATATCTCCAGGTGTCCCTGGAGGAGGCCGCCGCCCGGCTGGGGGTGGGTGTGGAAAAAGTGGAGCAGGTTCTAAAATTGATCCATACATTTGACCCGGCAGGTGTAGGCGCAAGATCCTTGCCGGAGTGTTTGCTGATTCAGGTTGAGCAATTGGGGATGAAAGATGATCTGCTGGTCAGGGTAATTAAAGACTACCTGGAGGATTTGGCCAAAGGCAAGCTGGGGCGGATGTCCCAGCAGCTGGGCGTCAGCGCTCAGGAAATCCAAAGGGTTGCCGATCTCATTAAAACTTTGGAGCCTAAGCCCGGCCGGAAATTTAGCGCCAATGATCACGTCCGGCACGTGGTGCCCGATATTGTATTAGAAAAAGTGGGCGATGATTACATCATTATTATTAACGACGCTTCTTTGCCCCGGATTGCGATTAATTCCACGTACCGGTCGGTTTTGAATCAAGAGAGTGACCTGGAAACCAAAAATTTTGTCGAAAGCAAGTTAAATGCCGCCGCCTGGTTAATTCGCAGCATTGAACAGCGCCGCCTGACCCTTTATAAAGTGGCCAGTTGCCTGGTGGAATTGCAGCGGGATTTTCTCGATCACGGAATCAAGCATTTAAAGCCGCTGAATCTGAGAAAAGTGGCGGAAATGGTAGGCCTGCATGAATCGACGGTCAGCCGGGCGACGGCAAATAAATATATCCAGACCCCGCAGGGTGTTTTTGAAATGAAGTTCTTTTTCTCTTCCGGACTGGCCGGTGATGACGGGAAAAAGACATCCACGGAAAGCATCAAAAAGATGCTAGCCGAGCTGATTGCTAATGAAAACCCGAAAGCGCCCTTAAATGACCAGAAAATTGCGGAGTATTTCCGGAAACAGGGCATTAAAATCTCTCGCCGCACCATCGCCAAGTACCGCGGTGAGCTGGGCATACCGCCGATCAAGCAAAGGATGAGGTATTAGGAAAAAACACCAGGGCGAAAGAGGTACAAAGGCAAAAAAGGGGCCAAAAGGATCACAAGAGGAAATAGGGAAAAGAATAGTGGCGAGATCAACTCTCAAAACTGAAAAGAAGAGGGCAAATTCCTTTTTTGCAACTAAAACTGGATTTGCCCTCTTTCTTTTTGCCTTCCCTATATAGTGTTAAAGATTTTATAATTTTTTCCATGGGAATTTACCAAAATCAGAAGGAAGTATGGGGCAGGTGGCGAATAAAATAGAATAACATAATTAAATTAGAAAGGGCTATTGAGCTATACTAATGAAAGGAGCGGGTGGGCAAAATGGCGGTTAGGATAGGGATTAATGGTTTCGGTCGGATTGGCAGGTGCGTTTTTCGGGTTGCCCTGGGGGACCCGGAAGTGCAGGTGGTGGCTGTAAACCACAAATCTCGTCGGCTGCCGGTAGATGAGCGCTACACCCAGACGCTGGCGCATGCGCTGAAATTTGATTCCATTCACGGAAAGCTTAATGTAGATGTTCAGGGCAACGGTAATTCCATCCTGGTCGACGGCAGGGAAATTAGAGTATTTTCCGAAAGCAATCCTGAAAATTTACCCTGGGGTGAACTAGGAGTTGATTTTGTTATTGAATCCACCGGTAAGTTGAATAACCCCCTTGATGCGTCCCGGCACTTGAGAACCGGGGCAAAAAAGGTGGTCCTTACTGCTCCTGCTAAGGGAGAGGCCTTAACCGTGGTGATGGGTGTAAACCATGAACAGTACAATCCGGCGGTTCACCACGTGGTTTCTAATGCGTCCTGTACCACCAATTGCCTTGCTCCCGTAGCCAAGGTTTTAAATGAACGCTTCGGGATAAGCAAAGGTTTAATGACTACCGTTCACGCCGTAACCAACGACCAGCAGCTTTTGGATATGCCCCACCGTGATTTGCGCCGCGGCAGGGCAGCCGGCTTAAGCATTATTCCCACCACGACGGGAGCGGCGAAAGTGCTCGGCCTGGTGTTGCCCGAGCTAAACGGCAAGCTTAGTGGCTTTGCCATGCGTGTTCCCACTATGAACGTCAGCGTTATCGATCTCGTTGTGGAGCTCGAGCGGGCAGTGGATAAGGATGAGGTGAATTTTGCTTTTCGGGAAGCATCAGAAAACGAATTAAAGGGAATCCTAGCTTATAGTGAGTTGCCCCTGGTTTCCTGGGACTATAACGGGGATCCACATTCAGCCATAATTGACGGGCTATCCACCATGGTCATGCAGGGTAAACTGGTGAAAGTGGTTGCCTGGTACGATAACGAGTGGGGTTATTCTAACCGTGTTCTCGATCTGGTAAAATACATGGTGAAAAAAGGTTTGTAAAAAGGCTGTTGGCATTTCATTTTGAAGGGTGAGGGATCCGGGATGAAAAAAAAGTCTGTGGCGGATGTGGAGGTAACCGGAAAAAGAGTGCTGGTGCGGGTAGATTTTAACGTGCCTTTGGATCAGCACGGGAACGTAGCGGACGACACCCGCATCAGGGCTTCCTTGCCTACCGTCCGGTATTTAGTTGAGCGCGGGGCAAAGGTTATTCTGGCCTCTCATCTTGGCCGCCCAAAAGGAAAGATCGATGAGCGTTACCGGCTCGATCCGGTGGCGCAAAGGCTCCAGGAATTGTTGGGTAAGCCGGTCGTCAAAGTGGATGAGTGCGTCGGAGAGGTGCCCAAGGCGGCCATTGCCAGAATGCGGCCGAAAGATGTGCTGCTCCTCGAAAACGTGCGTTTTTACCCCGGAGAAGAAAAAAACGACGAACAATTTGCCCGGCGCCTGGCTGAGTTGGCCGATCTTTACGTTAACGACGCTTTTGGCGCCGCCCACCGCGCCCACGCCTCCACCGCGGGGGTGGCCCGCTTTTTACCTGCCGTGGCGGGCTTTTTAATGGAAAAAGAAATAACCATACTGAGCCAGGCTTTGGAAAATCCCGAAAGACCCTTTCTGGCTATTTTAGGCGGGGCGAAGGTATCCGATAAAATCGGCGTTTGCGAAAACCTGCTGAAAAAGGCAGACGCGCTGATCATCGGCGGGGGGATGGCCAATACCTTTTTAAAGGCCAGGGGCTTTGAGATGGGAAAATCCCTTCTTGAGGCCGATAAAGTGGAGCTGGCCAGGGTACTGCTCGAAAAGGCAGAGAACAGGGGGGTGGATTTTCTCTTGCCGGTGGACCTGGTTGTGGCTTTGGCCGCCGATCCCGACGCCCGGCTGAAAGTTGTCCCGGCTTCCGCTGTTCCCGCGGAGTGGATGGCCCTGGATATTGGACCAGAAAGCGTAAACGCTTTCCGGGAGGTGATTAAAAAAGCGAGGACGGTGGTTTGGAACGGGCCCATGGGCGTTTTTGAAATGGCGCCCTTTAGAACCGGCACTTTTGAGATTGCACGCGCCCTGGCCCAAAGTGAGGCGGTGACGATCGTGGGCGGCGGAGATACCGCTTCGGCCGTGGAGAAGGCGGGTGTAGCCGGAAAAATGACGCACATTTCTACCGGCGGAGGGGCCTCTTTGGAATTTCTCGAGGGAAAGATCTTGCCCGGAGTAGCCGCCCTTCAGGACGCGTAGGGAAAGGGGAGATGCTTTTTGCGCATTCCACTGGTGGCCGGCAACTGGAAAATGTACAAAACGGCCGCGGAAGCAGGAGAGTTCGTCCAGCAGTTGAAAACACTGCTCAAGGATGTTCAGGGCGTGGAGGTGGCCGTTTGCCCTCCGTTTACCGCCCTTTACGCCGTTGCCCGGGAGCTGGCGGGAGGGAAGGTGGCTTTGGGGGCGCAAAACATGCACTGGGAGGAAGAAGGCGCCTACACCGGCGAAGTTTCCCCCAAAATGCTTAAAGAGGCCGGCTGCCGATACGTAATTCTTGGCCATTCGGAAAGACGTCAATATTTTCAGGAAACGGATCAAATGGTGAACAAAAAGCTCAAAGCGGCCCTGAAATGGGGTTTTGTGCCCATTGTTTGCGTGGGTGAACAACTAGCGGAGCGGGAGGCGGGAAAAACCGCCGCGGTGGTCGCCGGGCAGATGGAAAAATCTCTGGATGGGCTGAACTCTGAAGAATTGGCCGGGGTGGTCATCGCCTACGAGCCGGTTTGGGCCATCGGTACCGGGCGTACGGCGCAACCGGAAGATGCCCAGCAGGTGAACAGCTTTATCCGGGAACTCCTGGCTGCGCGGGCGGGCAGGCCGGCAGCCGACAAAGTAAGGATCCTTTACGGCGGCAGCGTTAAGCCGGAGAATATCGCTTCGCTTATGGCGCAGCCCGACATCGACGGGGCGCTGGTGGGCGGAGCGAGCCTGCAAGCGGACAGCTTTGCCGCCATCGTTGAAGGAAGTCGTTTGCGGGGAAGGGCCTGAATTATGGATGTGAAGCACACCCCCCTGGCGCTTATCATTCTGGACGGCTGGGGGTTAAACCAGAAGTTGGAAGGAAATGCCATCGCCCTAGCCCGGAAACCGAATATGGATTCTTTTTTAAGCAATTACCCGCACACCATTTTAAGCACGTCCGGAGAAGATGTGGGTTTGCCCGAAGGCCAAATGGGCAATTCCGAGGTGGGCCACCTGAACATTGGTGCCGGGAGGATTGTTTATCAAGAGTTTACCCGCATCACAAAGGCAATTAAGGACGGCAGTTTTTTTGTCAACGAGCAGCTCTTGGCGGCAATCAAGCACGTCAAGGAACATGATTCTGCCCTTCACCTGATGGGCTTGCTCTCCGACGGAGGGGTGCACAGTCACATCACCCATCTTTTCGCCCTCCTCGAGCTGGCCAGGCGGTACCATTTAAAAAAAGTTTACGTGCATTGTTTTTTAGACGGGAGGGACGTACCCCCGGCCAACGCCCTGGAGTACATCGAGGAGCTGGAGAATAAGTTGACCAGCTTGGGAACAGGGCAGATTGCCACGGTAATGGGCCGCTATTACGCGATGGACCGTGACCGCCGCTGGGAACGCATCAAAAGGGCTTACGACGCACTGACGCAGGGAGAGGGCCAAAAGGCGGCGACGGCCGAAGAGGCAGTCCGGAAAAGTTACGAACGTCAGGAAACGGATGAATTTGTGCAGCCAACTGTCATTGTAGGTAAAAATGGGGAGCCGGTTGCCACGGTTCGCGATAATGATGCCGTCATTTTTTTTAATTTTCGTCCCGATCGGGCCAGGCAGCTCACACGCGCCTTTGTTGACGAAGAATTTACGGGGTTTGCGCGCCCGTCCGGCCGTCCGCGGGTGCATTTTACCTGCCTGACTCTCTATGATAAAACTATTCAGGCGCCGGTGGCCTTCGCCCCTCACGACTTAAAGAATACGCTCGGGGAAGTGTTAAGCAGCCACGGCTTAAGGCAACTGCGTCTGGCGGAAACGGAAAAATATGCGCACGTAACCTTCTTTTTTAATGGCGGGGTGGAGGTTCCCTATCCGGGTGAAGACAGGCTGCTGATTCCTTCTCCGAAGGTGGCGACCTACGATCAGAAGCCGGAGATGAGCGCGCCGGAAGTTACGGAGGCTTTTTTAGAAAAGTTGGCGGCGGAAAAGTACCAGGTGATCGTGATGAACTACGCCAATGCCGATATGGTCGGGCACACCGGCGATCTGGCGGCGGCGATCAAGGCCATCGAAGCGGTCGACGAGTGCCTGGGGAAGGTGGTCAAGGCGGTGCTGGAGAAAGGCGGCACGGCGATCATTACCGCCGACCACGGAAACGCCGACGAAATGCTGAACGAGCACGGCAAGCCCCACACCGCGCACACCACCAACCCGGCGCCGTTTATTTTGGTTAGCCCGGATTTCCAAAAGATCCGCATGCGGTCCGGCCGGCTGGAGGACATTGCTCCCACTGTTTTAGAACTCCTGGGCCTTCCCCGCCCCCCCGAGATGACCGGGAAACCGCTGTTCGCTTAATCGCCGTATCAAGCGCACATTATTTTGGAAGGAGGCGAAAAAAGAATACCGTTGAACCACCGGTTCTCACGGTATCGAAAAACTATGACCGCGATCGTAGAAATAATTGCCCGCGAAATTCTTGACTCGCGCGGAAACCCAACCGTAGAGGTAGACGTGGTGCTGGAGGACGGTTCCTTCGGCAGGGCGGCCGTTCCTTCTGGAGCGTCTACGGGGACACGCGAGGCGGTAGAGCTGCGCGACAATGACCCCAGGCGGTATTTAGGCCGGGGAGTAAAAAAGGCCGTGGAAAACGTTAACGAGATCATTGCCCCGGAAATAATTGGAATGGACGCTACGAATCAGGTCGCTTTGGATATGGCCCTGATTAATCTCGACGGCACCCCGAATAAGGGTAAATTGGGAGCCAACGCAATTTTGGCCGTTTCTCTGGCCTGCGCCAAAGCGGCGGCCCAATCGGTAGGCTTGCCGCTGTACCGCTACCTGGGGGGTTGCCACGCCAGGCAGCTTCCTGTGCCCATGATGAATATTTTGAACGGCGGCAAACACGCAGACAACAATGTGGACATCCAGGAGTTCATGATTATGCCTGTAGGTGCTGGCAGTTTTGCCCAGGCCTTGCGCATGGGCGCCGAAGTATTTCACCATTTAAAAAAGGTGCTCAAGCAAAGAGGCTTAAGCACGGCGGTGGGCGATGAAGGCGGCTTTGCTCCCAATTTAAGTTCCAGCGAAGAAGCCCTGGCGGTTATTGTGGAGGCCATCGAAGCTGCCGGCTACCGCCCGGGGGAAGATGTGGCCTTGGCCCTGGATCCAGCGGCCACGGAATTTTACCAGGACAGGCGCTACCTGATTGAAGGCAGGGCTTTTACTCCGGAAGAAATGGTGGAGTTCTACGCCTCGCTGATCGACAAATATCCCATTCTATCCATCGAAGACGGCCTCGCCGAAGATGATTGGGAGGGCTGGCAAAAGCTCACCCGCCGCCTGTCCGGGAAAGTTCAACTGGTCGGTGACGATATATTTGTTACCAATACGGAGCTCCTGGAGAAAGGAATTAAAATGGGCGTAGCCAATTCTATTTTAATCAAGGTAAACCAGATCGGCACTTTGACGCAGACGTTGGCGGCCATCGAAACGGCTAGGCGGGCCGGTTACACGGCGGTGATCAGCCACCGGTCGGGCGAGACGGAAGACACCTTTATTGCCGATCTGGCAGTGGCCGTAAATGCCGGGCTGATCAAAACAGGCGCTCCCTCCCGGACGGACCGCGTAGCCAAGTACAACCAGCTGCTGCGCATTGAAGAAAACCTGGGCGAAGCGGCCCTCTACCCCGGAAAAGCCTCTTTGTATTGCCTGCGCAATATTTGAAACGGGCGCCACGCTCGGCTCACGACAACAAAAGTTAAGAACAAGAAGGTTTTCGATGGTGCACTCGCTGCCGGCATAATTGCCGGGAAAAAGGCGCGGGCAGGAACTTGTTACCAAAGGAGGAATTTTAACTTCTTCCCGGCTGGGTCTGCTTTCTTAAAAATTCATAGGAGATATTGCGGACGTGCTTGGTATGGCTCCAGTCCTTGTGGTTGCGGTAAATAAAGCCAGCAAAAGCGACCGGAATCCAGGTGAGGGTGAAGAAGGGGTAATAAAGGAGCCAGAGAAAAGTTCTCCAGGGAGCTTTTTCCAGGAGAAGTGCAAAGCCCAGGTATAAATACTGAATGACGAAGCTGATTCCAAACCAGGAAAAACTGAGTATGCCCGGGTGGAGGAGAATGGATAACAACAAGGTAATCCCCAGTCCCATGGTATAATATGGTTGAAGCAGGTAGAGGGCGCCGTCGATCATTTTGAAGTTACGTTTTCTTACCCCCGTCCAGAAGAGTTTTAAAAAGTATTGATTGGCCACGCTGCAGTGCCCCTGCATCCAGCGCTGGCGCTGGCGCCAGGATTGTTTTAGAGTAAGCGGCTTTTCATCGTAGACAACGGCGTCATGGGCCCAGCACACGCGCAGGTTGCATAATAAAGCCTTCGTCTGGAACTCCAGATCTTCGGTCAGGGAGGTCATCCCCCAGCCGAATTTTTTCAGGACGCTGCTTTCAATACACATCCCCGTACCTCCGAGGGCGCAAGAAAGCCCCAGGTTGTACTTGGCGAGCTGCCAGAACCTGTTGGTGATTAAATAACCTACGCAAATAGAACGAGAAATCCAGGTGTCGTCCGGATTTTTTGTGTCCAGATAACCCTGGATGATTTTTTCCCCGCGATTGAGGCGGCAATTCATAATGGTTAAAAAGTTGGGGGAGATTAAGTTGTCGGCGTCTAGCACCAGAAAGGCGTCAAATTTGCGGGGCAGGGAGAAAATTTTTTGAAAGCCGTATTCCAGGGCGTAACCCTTTCCCTTTTGATTTTTGTTAAAGCGTTCGAACACGGTCGCATTTAACGAGCGGGCGATCCTGGCGGTGTTGTCGGTGCAGTTGTCGGCAATTACAAAAACCTCGTACAACTCTTTGGGGTATTCAAGTTGCCATATGCTTTTGAGTAGCTCACCAATCACCTTTTCTTCATTGTGGGCGGCAATTACGATGGCAAAAGTTTTTGTCGGCGGGTCTGAATACTCCTCTCGTTTCTTTCGCAAGGAAAATATTGATATGGAAATGTAATAGAGGGTAATAATTGATAAGATGGTTTGGAAAACTGCCAGTGGCTCATCCATCAACCTTTTCCTCCAGAGTAAAAATGTTGGTGTGGACACCGTCCTCAAATAATAGTACTCTTTGTTGTTCAAAAGCGCAAGAGTTTTTTAAAACATTTTTAACCAGTACTTCCGGCATTTCCGGACTGCTTTTTGCACAAAGCGTGCGCCAGCAAATCATACACCGCAGGCGCCTGCGCCAAGAGGCTATATGGTTTTTGAGCCATGACCCAGCAGGTGGCCACTTCGTCAATTGAGCCAAAGATTACCTGCCTGGTGAGGTGGAGGTTAAGGTTTTCCCTGAATACTCCTTTCGCTATCCCTTCAGACACGATTTCTTCGATCAAGCGGTAGTACCCTTTAAGGGGTTCCGCGATCCTTCTGCGAATTGACGGGTGGGACTGGCGCAGCTGAATTTGCAAAACAGCGGCCAGATCGCGATTCGCTTCCAGCTTGGAAAAATGCATTTGGATGAGCAGTTTTATTTTTTCCAGAGGGTCTTCCGTTTTTTCCAGCTCGCTGCGGACAAGCGTAATGTATTCACCCATTTTATCTTGAAAAATAGAAATTAAAACGTCTTCTTTGTTTTGAAAATATAGATAAATAGTACCCTCGGCTACACCCGCTGCTTTGGCGATTTTGGCCACCTGGGCGTTGTGGTAACCGTGTTGCGCAATTACTTTTATGGCTGCTTCAATGATTGCTTGGTATTTATCCTTTGTTTTTTTAGACACGACTATACTCTCCCGTGATTGATTATTACAAATTAACGGGCACAAAGGGGCAAATTTTGTCTTGTTCTTTGCCGCCTTTGTGCCCTTGCGCCCCCATTCCTTTTAATTAAACCACGTATTTTTCCGCTTCCCGCATCCGCCCGGCGATCTGCCGGCGCAGCCCGATGAGGTCGATGGGCTGGTGTTTGCAAAGGCGCCTGGCAATCGCCAGCTGGGTGCTCAACAAATCGCCTTCAAAGAGAAAAGCCAGGGATTCCCGCGCCCACTTCTCAAACAGCGGGAAGCTGTCGTGAACGTAGCAGCGGGTGAGGTCCAGCTTGGCGGCGGCGGCCTCACCAGCGGCTTCCCAGGCTTTGAGCGCTCTTAAAACGGCGCTTTCCATGGCGTAAATCTGAATGGCGATGTCCGCCAGGTAACCAATAATTTCCTGCTGAGTGGCCAGTTTCTCGCCGTATTTTTCCACGGCCTGGCCGCCAATAAGCAAGAACAGCTTTTTGGCCTGCGTCAACATGGCCCTTTCTGCGGCCAGGGGTTTGCCGTCTTCTTCCGGGAGGGCAGCGCGCAAATCCAGGATTTCTTTGGCCAGCGCCTGTGCAGCGCTGATCAGCGGCAGCTGCCCTTTTAGCGCCTTGCGCACCAGCGTGGCCGGGATAATCAGCCGGTTGATTTCGTTGGTGCCTTCGAAAATGCGGTTGATCCGCGAATCCCGGTAAAAACGTTCGGCCGGGTACTCCTGGATGTATCCGTATCCCCCGTAAATCTGGACCATTTCGTCGACTATGTAATCCAGCACCTCGGAGCCAAGCACCTTGCTGATGGAGCACTCGATGGCGTACTCCTCGATGGCGGCGGCGATTTCCCGGCCCGCCCGCTTGTCCTGCAAGGCTTCTTCCAGGACTCCGGCCAGGCGGTACATGACGCTTTCGGCGGCGTACGCCCCGGCGGCCATCTGGGCGAGTTTGTGCTGAATCAGGCCGAAGCGGGCGATCGGAGTGTTGAACTGCTGGCGCTGGAGGGCGTACTGCAAGGCAAGGTTAATAGCCTTCTTGGCCACGCCGGCGCAGGCCGCACCCAGCTTAAAGCGGCCGATATTTAAAATGTTGAAGGCGATCACGTGCCCTCTCCCTATTTCGCCTAAAACATTTTCCACCGGCACTGGGGTATCTTCAAAGATCAAGCTGCGGGTGGAAGAGCCCTTGATGCCCATCTTTTTTTCTTCCGCGCCGAGGGTGAATCCGGGGGCGTTTCTTTCCACAATAAAAGCGGTAAACTTTTCCCCGTCCACCTTGGCGTAGGTGGTGAATATATCGGCGAAACCGGCGTTGGTGATGAAAATTTTTTCGCCGTTTAAGAGGTAATGTTTGCCGTCAGGGCTTAAGGCGGCCCTGGTGCGGGCGGCAAGCGCGTCGGAGCCGGCGCCGGGCTCGGTGAGAGCGTAGGCGCCGATTAGTTTGCCGGTGGCCAGCCCAGGGAGGTACCGCTTTTTCTGCTCATCGTTGCCGAATAAAACGATGGGCAAAGAGCCAATGCCGGTGTGGTCGCCGTGTCCGACGGCGAAGGAGCCGGCGGCTGCAATGTTTTCGGTAATGAGCATGGAGGCGATTTTGCCCAGGTCGGAGCCGCCGTATTCTTCAGGGATATCAGCGGAAAGCAGCCCCAGTTCCCCCGCTTTTTCCAGGAGGCTGCGCATCAGGCCTTCTTTTTGGGCTTCGATTTCCTCATCGTGGGGGATGACCTCTTTTTCTACAAAGTCAGTCACCGTTTGGGCAATCAGCCGGTGTTCTTCGGTAAGGTCCTCAGGCGTAAAGACATCGCCGGGATTAATGGTTTCCAGTAAAAAAGCGCCACCTTTTTGGAGCATGTTGCTTCCCCTTTCTGTTTTTTAAAAATCACTTAAATAAATCAGCTATAGATACCTGGGTAAATTTCAGACGCGTTCAAACACTGCTGCGGCGCCCATGCCGCCGCCGATGCACATGCTGACCACGCCGTAGCGGGACTGCCGGCGTTGCATTTCGTAGAGCAAGGTGGTGGTCAGCTTGGCTCCGGTGCAGCCCAGCGGGTGACCCAGAGCGATCGCTCCCCCGTTGGGGTTGATTTTTGCGGCGTCCAGCTCCAAAACTTTAATGCAGGCGAGCGCTTGGGCGGCGAAGGCTTCGTTTAGTTCGTAGAGATCAATCTGGTCTTTGGTCAGGCCGGCCAGCTTAAGCGCCTTGGGAATGGCTACGGTAGGACCCATGCCCATTATTTCGGGCGGGCAGCCGCCCACGGCGTAGGCGCGGAAGACGGCCAGCGGTTTTAGGCCCAGGGATTCGGCCTTGCGCCGGCTCATCAGGATTACGCAGGCCGCTCCGTCGCTGGTCTGGGAGGAGTTCCCTGCCGTTACCGTTCCGCCCAGTTTAAAAGCGGGTTTTAAGCGGGCTAAAGCCTCTAAGCTGGTGTCCGGCCGCACCCCTTCGTCCGTATCAAAGAGAAAACTGTTTTCCACCATTTTTCCGTTCTGCCAGGTCTTTTCGGTGACCGTCAGGGGAACGATTTCTTCTTTAAATTTTCCCGCCTGGATGGCCGCGGTGGCTTTTTGATGGCTGGCCAGGGCGAAAGTGTCCTGTTCTTCCCGGGAAATCTGGTAGCGCTCGGCAACGTTTTCCGCCGTGTAGCCCATTCCCATGTATGCTTCCGGGACGGTGGCCATTAAGCCGGGGTCGGGGCTGATTTTGTTGCCGCCCATGGGAACCAGGCTCATGCTCTCCACCCCGCCTGCCACGCAGACTTCCGCGAAGCCGGACATAATTCTGGTGGCCGCGATGGCGATGGCCTCCAGGCCGCTGGAGCAAAAGCGGTTGATCGTGGCGCCGGGCACACTGTTGGGTAAGCCGGCCTTTAAGATAATCAACCGCGCCACGTTCATCCCCTGTTCCGCTTCCGGGAAAGAACAGCCCAGGATCACATCGTCTATTTCGGCGGGAGCAAGCGCACTCACCCGGCCCAGGGCTTCTTTGATGACGGCGCTGGCCAGGTATTCCGGGCGCGTGTTTTTAAGCTTTCCCCGGGGCGCTTTCCCGACTGCCGTCCTTACAGCGCTGACAATGACAGCTTCTTGCATTTTGATGGCCTCCTTTCCTTAGTTCGTACCTTAGTTCCGCAATGGTTTGCCCGTCGCCAGCATGTGGCGAATCCGTTCTTTTGTTTTGGGTTCGCCGAGCAGGCTCAAGAAGCCTTCTCGTTCCAGGTCCAAAAGGTTTTGCTCGCTTACTTCCGTTCCAGGGGTTGCGTCGCCGCCCGTCAGGACGTAGGCGATCTTTTTCGCGATCAGCGCGTCGTGGTCGCTGATGTAGTTGCCCCAGCGCATGGTGTAAACGGCCAGCTCCAGGGCGGCGTAGCCGCTGGCGCCCAGAGCCTTTATTTTGCGCGGCCGAGGCGGCTTAAAACCGTTTTGGGCCATTTGCAGAACCAGCTTCTTGGCATCTCCGATTACTCTTTCCCGATACATGGTGATTTTGTCGTCGGGGCGCATGAAGCCAAGCTTTTTCGCCTCCGGCCCGCTGGTGGACACCTTTGCCGTGGCGATGGTCTGGAACACCCTGTTAATTAAGGGCTGAGGCGTATTGATCCCGCCTACTCTGAGCTCGTCTTCCGGGGGCATCATTTCCATTGCCCGGAACACCATTTCTTTGCAGCCGCCGCCCGCGGGGAGCAGGCCAACGCCCACCTCCACGAGGCCCATGTAAGTTTCGGCGTGCGCGTTCATTTTGTGACAGTGCAGGCACAGCTCGCAGCCGCCGGCCACCGTCATGCCGTGCGGGGCCGCCACCACCGGCTTGCGGCAGTACTTTAGAGCCATATTGGCATTTTGGAATTCTCTAACCGCCAGGTCCAGCTCGTCCCATTCTTCTTCTTCCGCTTCCATGAGCAAAAGCATTAAGTTGGCGCCCACAGAAAAATGCTGGCCGTAGTTGCCGATCACCAGCCCTTCGTACTTTTCTTCCACTTCTTTCACGGCGGCCTTCACCATCTGGATGATGTCGGTGCCGATGGAGTTGGCTTTGCTGTGGAATTCCAGGCAGACCACCCCGTCGCCGAGGTCAATCAGGCTGGCTCCGGAATTTGCCTTAATCGCCCGTCCCTTTTCTTTCAGCGGAGTTAAGAAGATGACCCCTTCGGGAATGGTTTCGGGCTTAAACGTTTTGTTGGCTGGATCGTAGACGTAACGGTCGCCGTCTTTCTTCTGGTAAAAGCTGCTGTGTCCTTCGGCGAGCAGTTGTTCAACCACTGCGGGAACCGCCGCCCCTTCCGCGCGGAGGCGCTCGGCCACCTGCGCGATGCCCAGGGCGTCCCACACCTCAAAAGGCCCGAGAGTCCAGTTGAAGCCCCATTTCATCGCCTGGTCGACGGCCTCGACGTCGTCAGCGATTTCGCCCAGCTTATTGGCGGCGTACACCAGCGTTTCTTTTAAGATGCGCCAGACAAACTGGGCGCCCTTGTCCTGGCCGAAAGCAAGTGCTTTTAATTTATCGGGCAGATCCTGAATGTTCTTGGCCAGCTCTAAAGAGGCGAACCTGGGTTTTTCTTTGGACCGGTATTCCATGGTCCGGTAATCCAGCACCAGCGCCTCTTTCCCTTTTTCCTTTTTGTAGAAGCCCTGGCCGGTCTTATCGCCCAGCCATTTGTTGGCCAGCATCTGTTCCATGAACGAAGGAACGGTAAAAACCTCTTTTTCCGCCGGATCGTTCAGGGTTTCCCGCAGGTTTTGCGCCACGTGCCAGAGCACGTCCAGACCGACCATGTCCAGGGTACGGAAAGAAGCGCTCTTGGGCCTGCCCATCACCGGGCCCGTGAGGGCGTCCACCTCTTCCACCGTCAGGCCCAGCTCCAGCATGGCCCGGATGGTCACGAACATTCCGTAGGTGCCGATCCGGTTGGCAATGAAATTGGGCGTGTCTTTGCAAACCACCACCCCTTTGCCGAGGGAGCGCTCACAAAAAGCCCGCATAAACTCCACAACTTCCGGCAGGGTCTCCCGGTTGGGGATAATTTCCAGCAGTTTCATGTAGCGGGGAGGGTTAAAGAAATGCGTGCCTAAAAAGTGCTGCTTGAGCTCCCGGGAACATTTTTCGCAGATTTTATTGACCGGGATGCCCGAAGTGTTGGTGCTCACAATGGCGTTTGGGCGCCGGTACTTTTCCACTTTTTCCAGGAGCGCCTGTTTGACGTCCAGGCGTTCCAGCACCGCTTCGATAATCCAGTCGGCGTCGGAGAGTTTGACCAGGTCGTCTTCGAGGTTGCCGGGGGTGATCAGCTCAATGTTCTCCGGAACGTATAAAGCGGCCGGTTTTGCTTTTAAAAGCTGCGCGCAGGCGTTCGCGGCCAGGCGGTTGCGCACTTGCGGGTGGTCTAGCGTGAGGTTTTTCGCTTTTTCCTCCGGGGTAAGCTCTTTGGGCACAATATCCAGGAGCAGGGTGGGGATCCCCGCGTTGGCCAGGTGGGCGGCAATGGCCGAGCCCATGACGCCCGCACCTAGAACAGCGGCCTTGTAAATGTTAAATTTCATGTGCACCGAAGACCTCCTTTACGAAATAAATTTAATTCCAAGGTTGTGAAGAGTAAATTTGAGTTATTGAATGACTACTCATTCATTAGATACTTTAAACCAATTTTTTTTCCAGGTCAAGATAGTTTTGAGCTAGTTTTTAGTTATTGTAAATCGGCGGCAGGATATAGTAGAATATGTTTAATCCTTTTCCGCTTAAAAACTTTTAATTTTTATAAAGAAGGGGTTATAACTTACATGGAACTAGGGGTTATTTTCACTACCGCCTTTGTGGTGGGTCTGTCCGGGGCCATGATGCCCGGCCCGCTTTTGACCGTAACCATTGGGGAAAGCGCCAGGCGCGGGTTTGCGGCTGGGCCCCTGATCGTTTTGGGGCACGGCATTCTGGAAGGAGCGCTGGTCATTGCCCTTGCCCTGGGGCTGGCCGCATTTTTGGCCGCTTCGGTGATCGCGAAGGTAATTGCTGTGGTGGGCGGGCTGTTTTTGCTCTACCTGGGATGGGGTATGTTTAGAGACGCCCGAGCGGGCAGGGTGGAACTTTCCTTTGCCGCAAACTCCGGTGCCCCCGGCGGCGAGTGTGGAGGCGTCCAAAGGGAAGGTGCAGCCTTGGTGAGGGGGGAGTTGGAGAAACAGGAAGGGATGTTTCTTCAGAAGGGCATGCATCCGGTGCTGGCCGGAATTTTGATCAGTCTTTCCAACCCTTACTGGAGCCTGTGGTGGGCCACCGTGGGTTTAGGCTACATAACTATTTCTTTAAAACAGGGGTCGCTTGGCCTGGCGAGCTTTTTTAGCGGCCATATCCTTGCCGATCTCGCCTGGTATTGCCTGGTGGCCGCAATGATCGCCGGCGGGCGGCGCTTCCTTAAACCCGTTGTGTACCAGGGGATTTTGGCCGCTTGCGGATTGTTTTTAATTGGACTGGGGGGCTACTTTATTTTTTGGGGAGCCGCCTCCTTTTAAAAGTTCCAGCAAGAGGCACAAAGCATAAAGGCGCACAAGTCAGGAATAAAGTTGCACCAGAAGGGATAAGATGGAGGAAGTGAGGCTGGCGGGAATTCAACCAAGGGAGGGTTTTCTATGCCGGTGGTATTTGGCGGGATCTGTCCGCATCCCCCGATTATGGTGCCGGAGGTAGGGCGGCAGCGTGCAAACGAAGTTCTCTCTTCGCAAAAGGCCATGCAAGAGTTGGGCAGGCGGCTGAAAGAGAGCGGTGCGGATTCTCTTGTCATGATTTCTCCCCATGCGCCCGTCTTCCGGGACGCCGTAGCCATCAACGCGCAGCCGCACTTGAAGGGGAATTTAAGGCAGTTCGGAGCCCCTCACGTGAGCTGCGTGCTGGAGAATGACCTGGTGCTGGGTGCCGAAATCGCCAGGCAGGCCCAAGCTTTGGGCGTAGCCACAGTGCAAATGGACGAAAGTTTGCTCCGGCGTTACCGGTCGGAGCCGGAGCTCGATCACGGTTTCCTGGTGCCCCTCTCTTTTCTGGTGCGGGCGAAAGTGGAGCTGCCTTTGGTGGCTGTTTCCATGGGCCTTTTGCCGGAGGAGCGTTTGTACGCTTTCGGAGTGGCCATACAAAGGGCTTCTGACCAGCTCAACAAAAAGATTGCTGTTTTGGCCAGCGGGGATCTTTCACACCGCTTAACCAGGGATGCCCCCGCCGGATATGACCCGCGCGGCGAGGAGTTTGATCGGGAAATGGTCGCCCTGGTGAAGAAAGCGGATATTGAGGGGATCCTGCGCCTGGATCAAGAACTGGTGGAGCGCGCCGGGGAGTGCGGTTTAAGGCCGATCATTATGCTCTTTGGAGCGCTGGACGGGTTTCGCGTCCGGGCCGACGTTCTTTCTTACGAGGGGCCTTTTGGCGTGGGTTATCTGGTGGCCGCGCTTGCTCCCCAAGAACCTTCCCCCGAAAGGGCGCTTCTAGGCAAGCTTTGTGATCAACAGAAAAGAGATCAAGACGAAAGAAAATCGAAAGAGAGCTTTCTGGTCCGCCTAGCCCGCCGGACGCTGGAAAATTACTACGCCACCGGAAAGGTAGAGCCTCCGGAAGAAGAGATCCCCGCAGAATATTTAAGGCGGGCGGGGACGTTTGTTTCGCTCAAAAAACACGGGCATTTGCGGGGATGCATCGGGACTATCGCACCCCAGTATAAAAATGTTGTTGAAGAAGTAATGCACAACGCAATCAGCGCGGCTACCCGGGACCCGCGTTTTTATCCCGTGCGTAAAGACGAACTGGACGATCTCGCCATCTCTGTTGATGTGTTGAGCGAACCCGAGCCCGTGCAGGGATTAAATGAGCTGGACCCAAAGAAATATGGCGTGATTGTTCGCTGCGGCGGCCGTTCCGGCGTTTTGTTGCCCGACCTGGAGGGGATCAACACGGCCGAGGAACAGGTAGCCATCGCCATGCAGAAGGCGGGCATCAGTCCCGGCGAGCCCGTAGAGCTGTACAGGTTTACGGTAGAAAGGCACACCTGATTTTTGGCGAAGGTTTTGGAGCGTGAGGGCTCTATGCGGGAAGCGCTTTATTGCGAGAAGAAAGAGGACGGGCGGGTGTTGTGCCGCCTGTGCCCCAAGCTGTGCAACATCCGCCCCGGACGCACCGGTTTTTGCCGCGTCCGG
>DYES01000049.1 GCA_020725585.1 Desulfovirgula sp. | reverse complement strand
TTACGAGGTTAGCTGACGGGTTCGGGTCGAAAGGATAACCCTACCCCCTGGCTGGCAGGGAGATTCACCCCTGGAAATGGGTCCCCCGCTTCTTCATTCCAAAGAATTCAGCGTTAAGGAATATTTACTTAACTGAGTTAATTATACCACCTTACCGACAACTTGTAAATACCTTAATATAGGCAGGTTCTTTAAGAAAATAAAACACGCGGGAGAAAAATCCCGCGCGCTTCTTTTTTTACACTTCCATGATGATCGGTAAAACCATCGGCCTTCTCCTGGTTTTTTCGTAAAGAAACTTTCCCAGCGTTTCCCGGACCTGCGATTTTATCGCGCCCCACTCGGAAAGCCCTTGTTCGTTGCACTTGTCCAGGGCGTCCTTCACTTTTTCCCTGGCTTCCTCAAGCAGCTTTTCCGATTCGCGAACGTAAACAAATCCCCGGGAAACTATATCCGGACCGGCCATTACCAGGCCCGAATCCCGGCTTATGGTCACCACCACAATCAAGATGCCGTCCTGGGACAACTGCCGCCGGTCGCGCAGCACAATATTTCCCACGTCGCCCACGCCCAGGCCGTCCACCAGCACCCGCCCGGCGGTCACTCGCCCGGCCACCCGCCCCGAGCGGCGGGTGAATTCCAGCACCTGACCGTTCTCCGCCACAAAAATATTGCCCGGGGGAATGCCCATGGCCTGGGCGAGTTCAGCATGCTTTCTCAGCATGCGATATTCGCCGTGGATGGGAACAAAAAACTTCGGCTTCACCAGGTTAATCATCAGTTTCAGCTCTTCCTGGCTGGGGTGCCCGCTCACGTGAATGCCTGAAACGTTCTCGTAAATCACATGGGCTCCCTTTTTAAACAGCAAATCAATTACCCTGGCGACCAGCTTCTCGTTCCCCGGGATGGGCGCCGCCGAAATGATTACCGTATCGCCCGGAAGAATCTCTACCTGCCGGTGATCTCCCCAGGCCATCCTGGTGAGCGCGGACATGGGTTCGCCCTGGCTGCCCGTGCTTAAAAAAACCACCTTGTTTTTGGGCAGGCGGTTTGCTTCCTCCAGTTCCACCAGCGTGCCGTCAGGTATGTAAAGATAACCCAGCTCGTGCGCGATGGACAGAACGTTCACCATGCTGCGGCCGACCACCGCCACTTTCCGGCCGTACTGGTGGGCGGCGATAATTGCCTGCTGCAGCCGGTGGATGTTGGAGGCAAACGTGGCGATAATGATTCTTTCCCTGGCGTGCCGGAAGGTTTCGTCAAAGGTTTGTCCGACAACGCGCTCCGAAGGAGTGTAGCCCGGCCGCTCCACGTTCGTGCTGTCGGACATCAGCACCAAAACGCCTTTTTCCCCCAACTGCGCCAGGCGGAAAAAGTCCGTTACCTCGCCGTCAACGGGCGTATGATCGATTTTAAAGTCTCCCGTGTGCACGAGCACGCCTACCGGCGTATGGATGGCCAAGGCCACGGCGTCGGGTATGCTGTGCGACACCCTGATCAATTCTACCCGGAAAGGCCCGATCCAAATCTCGTCCCGGGGCCTGACCACCCTTAAATCAACCGTTTCAGACAGGCCTTGCTCTTTCAGTTTGCCCTGCAGCAACCCCAGGGTAAGCTTTGTGCCGTAAACGGGAACGTCCAGCTGCCTGGCCAGGTAGGGGAGCGCTCCGATGTGGTCCTCGTGGCCGTGGGTAAGCACTATCCCGCAAAGCTGCTCTTTATTTTCCAGCAGGTAGGTAATATCAGGGATGACCACGTCAATCCCCAGCATCTCTTCTTCCGGGAACATTAAACCGCAATCAACTAGCAGAATATTTTCCCCGTATCTCACCGCCATCATGTTCTTGCCGATCTCGCCCAGCCCGCCAAGGGGAATCAGGGCCACCTTTGGTTCTTTGGCCAAATCCGCACCTCCCCGTGTCTTTTCGATAAATTAGCGTGTTGAAGTTTATTTTACCGGTGAGAAAACAGGAGAAGGCGGGGAAAATATTCTGTTTTAGGCCGTATTCTTGAAAAAATCCGTACCCGTACCCCTACAAGGGTATTATACAAAAATCACGTGCCGAAGACAAGTTTTTTCCCCAAAAACTCCAGCTCAATCCTGTCCGCGCCTGTTTTTTGGAGCGACCAGAGCCGGGCGGGTTCCTTTAACCCGGTAATATCGTTGAAGGCGGCCAGCGACACCTGCCAGCAATAGAAAACAATGCCGAGCAGGCAGCCGCCTACAAGCAACAAAAAAAACGTTCTTGAGCAGCGCACTTCACTCACCAGTCCTGATTATTTCCATCATCATTGCGCCCAATACATCACCAAAGAGGCGGGCGGAGGCAACGGCCTCGGCGGTGGAATTGTTGACGCTGCCCACCTCCACCAGCACCGCCCGGGGGTGCAAAAACTGATTGTATCTGCCGTCCTTTACCCGCACCCCCAGGCAAAGACCGGGATATTCTTCATTTAACCGGGCGGCCAGTTTACTGGCAAACTGGTAATTTTTCTCCCACGTGGGAAAAGGGAGGCGGGCGTCCGACCCGACGACCAGCAAAATCGGCGCCACCTCCTGCCCATTTACCTTCACCAGGCTGTTTTCACGCTTTCTTCCCGCATCGCGGTGGATATCCAGCACAACTTTCGCATTTGGGTGCTCCGCCAGGAGCCTTCTTAATGTTTTTTCCGATTCCCGGTAAGAAATATCGTACTCGGCATCGTGGACCTTCTCTGCATGCGCTACTTTGAGGCGGTATTTGGCCTCCAAAATTTCTTTCACCGCCGCTCCTGCCTGAACTACCCCGCCGCACTTGCCGTCCAGGCGGTCTACCCCGTCGGTAAGCCGGTACGTTTCCCCGGTATGGGTATGGTAAATAATCACCAGCGAATCCGGGGTCAAAGCGCTTCGCAATACTTCCGCGGGCTGCGCCGGCAAAGCGGGGGGAGAGAAAGCCGGCGGGGCCTCCTGTTCCTGTTCTGCCTGTGCCGCCTGTTCCGCCGGCGGCTCAAGCTGGGCCAGATAAGGCCAAGACAGCCTTAAAACGGATGCGGGGCGATCAATATCCAGCTGAAGCGGCGCCAGCAACTTCAATACCGAAGAAGTCAGGGGGCCGGGGCGCACATCTTCTTCCTGGTCCACCCAGGCCATCACCGGCATCGCCGCGCAAAGGAGCACCCGCGAAGCCCCCTGCCCAAAAGAAAGCCACTGGTGCCGCCAGCCAAAGGAATTCCAAACAAAAAGGTAATAGGCCGTTGCGGAAAACGAAAAGAGAAAAAAGAGAAGACCGCAAGAGCAAAAAAAAGCCCGCCACCATTTTTTCCTCAAAAGCACCACAACAAAAAAGCCCCTTTACTGGTTTTTTTAGATTTCTATGACCAGCAGAGGGCTTTTATGTGCTTTAGCGCAAAACAGTAGGGACAACCGCATCGATTAGTCCAATAATAAAGGCAGAAATCAAAGCGCCCACCAGGGTCACGCTCAAAAACCCCGGAATGATAAACTGGGCCAGGTAAATGACCACGGCCGCGGCAATAAACCCTACGATGCCCCTGCTTTGGGGAGATATTTTATCACCCAGCAGGGTTTCCGCCAGGTACCCCAGCAGCGCAATTACCGCTGCGGCGATGAGGGCGCCGATAAAGCCTCCCTTCACCACAAAACCGGGAGAAAGCCAGCTCACCACGATCAGCACCAGGGCCGAAACCACAAAACGGATGATTATGCCCAGCCATTGCATAACTGCCGCTCACCTCGCTTTCTAAACGCTTTACTTAGGCATTTTGGAAGCCTTCTCTAAATTATGGCTCACTTTTAGCATGGACAAAAAAATGCCCTTTTATACCAGGAGCGAGGTTGCGTTTTTTAAAGACCCGTGGTAAAATGTTCTCCGTTAGGAGGTGAAGAGCGTGGCCAACACCAAATCCGCAGAAAAAAGGATCAAAGTAATCCGCCGGCGCACCCTGCGCAACAAAAGCTTAAAATCCGCCTTACGCACCGCCATCCGGAAGTTTGAGCACGCCCTGGCCGGCGCCGCCCGCGAAGAAGCCGCCGCCGCTTTAAAGAATGCTTTAAGAGCCATCGACAAGGCGGTCACGAAGGGGATTTTACATAAAAATACCGCCGCCCGCAAAAAGTCCCGCCTTGCCCGGCGCTTCAACAAGCAAGCAAGCTGAGCACGAGTTTTTCCACGGCCGGGTAAAAGTCCTGTTTGCCGGTTTTGATCGCCACATCCAAATCTAAAAGATACTTTAAAGCTTTCGCCAACTGCTCAAAGCTAAAGTTACTGCTTTGAGCTAAAATTTTTTTGCCCACAAAAGGCGGCACGCCCAGTTCTTTGCTGATCTGCGCGGGCTGGACGGCGCCCCTGGCGGCCAGTTCTTTGGCCTGCAAAAGGAGGCGGAACTGCCTGGCGATCATGGCCAGGATTGCCGGGGGGGGCTCACCGGCAAAGACAAGGTCCCGGACGCCGGCCAGCGCCTTTTTTGCCCGCCGCTCGCCCAGGGCGTCCACGACCGCAAAAATGCTCTCTTCCACGAGACGGACCGTTACCTGCTGGACGTCTTCTTTGGTGATCACGGCCCTCTCCCCGGTGTAGGCAATCAACTTTTCCAGCTCGCTATTTAACAGGCTCATGCTCCGGCCGACGCGGCGGATAATTAATTCCGCCGTCGCCGGCGCTATTTTTTTGCCCGCCCGGCCCGCCTGCTTAAGCAGCCACCGGTTTAATTCCTCGTTTTTCAGGCAGGTGAATTCAACGGCCTGGCCAGCTTTCTGGACGGCCTTAAACAGTTTCTTTCGCTGGTCCACAGGATGGCCGGTTTCAAAGACCAGACAGGTGGTCGCCGCAGGGTTTTGCAGGTAAGCAAGCAAAGTTTTTTCCCCGGACGAAAGCGTCTCTTTTGTTTCCTCCTCTGCCGGGGAGGCCGCGGCGGCCGCTTTTTTCCCGCGCCCGGCAAAGTAGGGGGCGTGGCGCACGACAACCAGCCGCCGGGAAGACAAAAAAGGAGGGGCTCCGGCCAGGGAGACTACCTTTTCCAGGGAAGTTTCCTCTCCGTCGACGAGATCACAGTTGAACTGGGCGCTCTCTTCCTGCAAAAGGCGCCTGCTGAGTTCAGAAACGGCCTGGCGGCGCAAATAGTCTTCTTCGCCAAAAAACAAATAAACGGGGGCAACCTGCCCCTGTTCAAGCTTTTTGAGGAAAGTTAAGTAAGCCTGCATAGTTTTTCTTCCACGGCGGCTACCTTGCCCTCCATGGTGAGGGGTTTATCCCGCCGCTCGTCGATTTTGATCGTGGTCACGACCCGTTTTGCCCCTGCCGCAAAGGGATGTTCGTGCATTTTTAAGACCAGGGGTAAAATCTGCGCCAGTTCTCCTTCGATAATCGTTCCCATGGAAGTAAGCTGGTACTTTATCCCCTGCGCGTTCTGTAAAATACGCAGGCACCCGGCCACATAACCGCTCAAGCTGGCGTCGCCGGTTCCAATGGGCACAACGCTTACTTCTACCACCGCCATCAGCGAACCTCTCCTTCCTTCCTGCTCTTGACCAGGCCGGGCAAAAACAGCTTTTCCAGCAAATTGACCACTCCGGACGCATCGCCGGGATCAAAACAGGGCACTTTCGGCTTGTCTTGCGGATTACCCACCACGCAGATTAATTTTTCCTTCCCGAACACCGGCCGGGCGTCAGGGGCAAGGACCTCTATCTGCGGCCTGTTCTCGCTTTTATAGCCCTCCGCCAATACGATGTCTACATCGTTCATAAAGGATGTGATCTCATCCAGGGTCATTTCCCGTTCTACTTTTTTAATCACGGCCATTTTCCGGGGGGCGGAAATGCAGACCGCGTCGGCCCCGGCCTGGGCGTGGCGCCAGGAGTCTTTTCCCGGACAGTCGATCTCGAATTCACCGTAATGGTGCTTGATAGTTCCCACCCGGTAACCGCGCTTTTTCAACTCGGCGATCAGTTTCTCCAGAAAAGTTGTTTTGCCGGCGTTGGCCGCACCTACCACACAGATTACCGGCGGAGCGCTGCTCACCGCTCTACTCCCCTTTTAAAACCTCTATTTTATCTCCCACCTGAACCGGCCCCCCGGTGAGAATACGCACAAAAATCCCTTCTCTCGGCATGATGCAGTCCCCCGTTTCCCGGCGAACGGCGCAATCAGTGTGGCATTGCTTGCCGATCTGGGTAACCTCCGCTTCTGCCTGCGGGCCGATTTTAAGCCTGGTGCCAATTGACAGGCGGGCGAGGTCGAGCCCCTCCACGGTCAGGTTTTCGGCAAAGTCCCCGGCCTGGACGGAAAAGCCTTTTTGGCGCATTTTCTCGATGCTTTCCACGGCCAAAAGGCTTAACTGGCGGTGCCAGGGGCCGGCGTGGGCGTCCCCTTCCAGGCCATGGCCGGCGACCAGCATTCCCTTCCCGATATTTTTTTTGCGCGTCCCCTTTTCCGGGCTGCTGCAAACCGCTTTAATTATTCCTAACAAGGAATAATCCCTTCCCTTCTTTAACTTCCTTAATAATGAATGAATATGCACGGGCATTGTGCACGCGGGGCGGCACGTCTTATTCCCGCCTGTATTCCCCGCTTTTTCCGCCGGACTTGTACAGCAAACGCAAGTTCTGGATAGTTATTCCGCGGTCCACCGCCTTGCACATGTCATAGATGGTCAGGGCCGCCACCGCGGCCGCCGTAAGGGCTTCCATTTCCACGCCCGTCTTGCCGACCGTATGTACGCTGGCGCGCACTTCTACCGTCTGCGGGGGATTTAAGCGAAAGTCCACGCTTACGCTCGTTAAATTGAGGGGATGGGCCAGGGGAATAAGGTAGCCCGTCTGTTTTGCCGCCATAATCCCTCCCAGCCGGGCGACGCCCAAAACATCCCCTTTGCCTACGCCGCCGCTTTCGATCAGCCGGTAAGTATCCGGGCGCATTACCACTTCACAGCAGGCCACCGCCTCCCGGAAGGTATCTTGCTTTCCGCTGACGTCTACCATGCGGGCGCGGCCTTGTCCGTCAAAATGAGTCAGCCCGCCGCCGGCTGTTTCGCTCATCACCAGATTTACTCCCTTCGTCCCTGAGATTTCCAAAGCCCAGCATCAAGAATTTATAATCATTGTATTATAAACAACCAGTGATGACAAGTACTCCTTCCCTGCCCCGGCCTGCCTGTTCCTAAAGCGGCTAATACTTAAGATACAGAACGCCCCTTCAAATGGCCGGGGCGCCTTTTTGCGGGCGCCCCGGCGTCTTTTAGACGACTTTTCCGGTAAGTTGCGGCAGGATCTGATTTACTATCTCCCACCTCCCCGGAAACCATTTCAAAATAAATATATGGCCGGGGTAAAGGCGATTTGCCTGGTAATTTATAGAGCCCGCCCGGCCACGTAAAAGTGCCGCCGGCTGCCCGCGCTGACCGGCGCAAAGCAAAAGGCGTCGTAAGCGGCGAACATTTTCAAGCCGGCAGCGGCCAGCGCGCGCTCCACCTCATCGGGACGGTAACCCCTTTCCCGGTGAATCTCGGTAAAACTGTACTCCTCCCCTTCTCCTTCTACGCGCGCCGTCAGGCAGACCTCCCAGAAAGGGCCGTCCGGGTCATACCTTGTACGCCAGGAAAGGTGAATATTTTCGTCTTCCCACTCCCCCGCCCCGGAAGGCATTCCGGCCAGCCAGGTCAGCGCGTTGAGATCGAAAACAAACAGCCCCTCGGAAGTTAAATGTTCCTGGACACGCGAGAACACCCGCACCAGGTCTTCATCATCCAGGATGTAGTTGAGACCGTCGTGAAAGCAGGTGGCCAGGTCAACGCTCCCAGGCAGCCGGAAAGAACGCATGTCCTGCACCAAAAAAGTTGCCGCGATCCCCAATTCTTTTGCCTTGCGCCTGGCCAGGGCAATCATCTGGGGAGAGATGTCCACGCCGGTGACCCGATACCCCCGCCTGGCCAGCGGAAAAAGCGTGTTCCCCGTCCCGCAGCCCAGATCCACCGCTGTTTTTGGCCGGCGGCCGAACTTACCCAAGATTTGTTCCAGGTAGTCAATCCAGGCCTCAAAATCTACCCCGGCCACCAGGCAGTCGTAAATCCTGGCCAATTCGGCGTACAAGACCGGACAAGTTCCCCCTTACTTCCCCAGGCTGGCCAGAATATCCGCCAGCACCTTTTTAATCTCCTGATCGCCGTTGATGTTTTTCAGCAGGCCCTTTTCCTTGTAGTAGTCAATGAGCGGCTGCGTCTGCGCCGCGTAGACGTCCAGCCGGTTGGAAACGGCCTCCTCGTTGTCGTCGCTGCGCTGGTACAGCTCTCCGCCGCAGGCGTTGCACTTCCCGGCGTAAGCCGGCGGGTTAAACAGGATGTGGTAGCTCGCCCCGCAGTTTTTGCAAACCCGGCGGCCGGTCAGCCTGGCCATTAATTTTTCCCGGGGAACGTCTATGTTAATCACGCCGTCCAACCCTATGCCCATGGACTGCAGGGTCTCGTCCAGGGCTTTGGCCTGCGCCAGCGTGCGGGGGAAGCCGTCCAGCAAAAACCCCTTCGCACAGTCCGGCTGCGAGAGGCGGTGCTTCACCATGCCCACCACCACTTCGTCGGGCACCAGCTCCCCTTTGTCCATGTATTCCTTGGCTTTTTTCCCCATCTCGGTGCCCTGCTTGATCGCTTCGCGGAACATGTCGCCGGTGGAAATGTGCGTAATCCCCAGCTCTTTCACCAGCACCTCGGCCTGCGTTCCCTTGCCCGCCCCCGGCGGACCCATGATCAATAAATTCAAGAATAATCCCCTCCCCGAATTTTTTAGTCGATTATACCACATGTCAAATGTTTGCAAAAGGATCATTTCTTACGAACTAATTCCGGGAAAAAACTTCTTTTTTCCAGCAACTTAACGCGAGCGCAATACAAATAGTAAATCACAGAACAACTCCCCGCGCCGGCACCCTCTTAGCCCGGTGCTTTGGGTTTTGGACAAAAGGCGGGCTTATTCGCCCGCCCTAAGCCGAACCTTTTTTAACCCACCCATCCAAACCAGCCTTATTTAAAATCTAAACTAAAATCTTAATTACAATACATTCTTTGCGCGCAGCTCTTGTTGCAGGTACCCCAGGAACGCCTCGGCCTTTTCCGCCGGCGGTTTGGTTACCAGGCTGACCACCACAAAGACGACCACCGCAGCCACCAGGGTCCAAATGGCCGCGCCGTGTCCTAATATGGTCACCTTGGCGAACTGCATGTATAGGGCTACGAAAGAGCCGGCGAGGATGCTGGCGATGGAGCCGGCCGCGGTGGCCCGGCGCCAGAAAAAGGCCCCGAAAATGGCCGGCACGATCACCATCAAGCCCAGCGAGGATGTTACGGAGAGGACAGCGATCAGCCCGAACTTTTGCAGGGCAAACAGAAAAGCCAGCACGGCCACCACCGGGATGACGATTTTCCCCAGCAGCAGCTCGCTCTCTTCACTGGCGGCCGGATTTAAGTTCCGGTAAAGATCCCTGGCCACCATGGAAGAAAGGGTGAGCAGGATGGAATCGAGAGTGGAAATGGCTGCCGCCGTGATTCCGATCATGGCGATCAGGGCAAGCACCGGCGGAACGTACTGGGAAGCCAAAAGCGTCGGCGTGGCCAGGTCCGCGTTCTTTAAGCCGGGCGCGATCACCTTGGCGGAAAAACCCCACAGCACTGAAACCAGGGTATAAATGAAACCGAAGACCAAAAAGCCGCGGATCATGCCCCGCAGGCTGCCCAGCGACCTGGAAATAAACAGCCGCTGGCTTACCTGAGGATTGGAAATACAGAAGAAAAACCAGGGAACGGTCAGCGCTAAAAAGGTACTCCACTTAAAGAACCCCGGTCCCGGGACGGTGAGGTCTTGGGCGTACTTTGCCTCCAGGGTGGCGAAAAAGCCGCCGAACCCGCCCATTGCCCCGTAAACGACGAAAAGAAGAATCACGACCGCTGCCACAATCATGATCAGGGCCTGCAGGGAGTCCGTCCAGGCCACCGAGCGCATGCCGGCAATCCAGGCCCAGGCCATAGCCAGGAGGGTGGCAACCCCCACACCGACCACAAAGGGGATCGCCCCTTTGGAAAGTCCCTCCATAAGGTAGCCGATACCCATTAACTGCACAGCGGAATAGGGAATCAAGAAGATAACGCTGGCAATGGTAAAAAGAACGGCAATCCACTTGTTGTCATAGCGGTCGGCCAGCATTTCGTTCGGGGAAACGTAGTTAAATTTTTTGCCCACCAGCCAGAAACGGGGGCCGAAAAAGGCCGCCAGGGCCAGGCCGGAAAGGTAAATCAATTCAAACCCGAGGGCACCCACCCCGCCCTTGTACACCAGGCCGGCTAGACCGACCATCATAAAGGCGCTGTAGGTGGTGGCGCTGTAGGTGAGTGCGCCCACAAAGCCGCCGATGGTCCGGTTGGCCAGGAAGAAGTCAGTGACGCTTTTGGTCATCGCCCCCCGGGAAGCATAGGCAACGGCAAAACCAATGACGATATAAATGGCGAACGCTGTATAAACCCACGAAGCAGGCATTTTAATCCCTCCAGTAATTGGTTACCTGAAAAATGGAAATGATGGCCGCCAGGGCAAACAAAGTCCAGAAAAGAAATGCGCCGGTCATTTTGGGAACATTGCTGAAAAGAGTATAAGGGACAATAAAGGCCGAGAGGATGAGCACAGCCAGCCAGATTATCCAGGCCTTGCGTAAAATAGGTAAACGTTCATTATTTTCAGACACTAAACTCACCTCCGAAAAATTTTTGCCTGAAAAAGATTATCTTTGGAATGAACAATTCCGTGGGATGAGCAATTCATTAATCAGGAACCATGAACCGCTTCCACCACCTTTTCCAGGGTAATGGGCAGCTCGTAGAAGCGCACCCCCAGGGCGTCGGCAACGGCGTTGGCAACGGCCGCAGCGGTGGGAATCAACGCGGGCTCGCCCACCCCCTTCGCCCCGAAAGGACCGCTGGGTTCCTCCTCTTCTACGATGATGGTATGGATTTCCGGTACGTCCAGGCTCATCGGCACCAGGTAAACGGACAGGGCGGGGTTTTCGATTTTTCCCTCCTTGACCCGTACCTCTTCCAGAAGGGCGTAGCCCAGACCCATTACGCACCCCCCTTCAATTTGCCCTTCCACGGCGGCGGGATTGATCGCCCGGCCCACGTCGTGAGCGGCGACAATCCGGAGTACACTCACTTTCCCCGTTTCCACGTCCACTTCCACTTCCACCACCTGGGTGGCAAAACTGTACGTGGCGTAGGGGACTCCCTGCCCGTCAGCGTCCAGCTGCGTCGCGGCCGGGTTAAAGGAACCGCCCCCCAGGGAAAGCTTTCCTTTGGCGCGGCAGCGGCTTAAAACTTCCTCCAGGGCCAAAGAAGTCCGCTCGCCGTTGCGCCAGACAAAGCCGCTGGCCGTTTCCAATTCCCCGGCGGGCGCACCCAGCACTTCCGCCGCTTCCTCCAGCAGCACCTGCTTTGCCTGCTGCGCGGCCAGGCGCACGGCGTTGCCGGAAATGTAGGTCTGCCGGCTGGCCGAGGTAGCGCCGGCATCGGGACTCACGCCGGTATCGCCGGCCACCACCAGTACGTCTTCCATGTTCACACCCAGTTCTTCTGCGGCGATCTGAGCCAGCACCGTGCTCGACCCCTGGCCGATATCGGCGCAGCCGGTAAGCACCAGCACCGTCCCGTCGTCCAAAAAATCCACAAAGGCACCCGCCGGGTTGGGCACTCCAGTATTGCCGATCCCGTACCACATGCACCCTACACCCACGCCACGCTTTTTCATGGTTCCCCCCTCCATATGCCCAGCTCCTGCGCCCTTGCCCGGGCTCTTAAGATGGTCTCCTCTATTCCCACGCTGGCCGTCAAGCGCTGCCCCGTGGCGGTGACGCTCCCCGTCCGATAGCAATTCCGCAGCCGGATTGTAAAGGGGTCGCACCCCACCGCCTCGGCCAGCAGATCCATCTGGGATTCGTGGGCGAAGGCGATCTGGGGGACGCCGAACCCCCGCATGGCCCCCGCGGGAGGGTTGTTGGTATAAACGCAAAAGGACTCGATGAAAACGTTGGGCACCTCGTACGGCCCGGTGGCGTGCACCGCCGCCCGCTTGAGGGTGGGCGGCCCGTAAGAGGCGTAGGCGCCGGTATCGCCGACGATGCGCACCTTGACGGCCAGCAGCCGGCCTTCCCCGTCGCAGGCGCTGGTGTAATCGATAACGAAGGGGTGGCGCTTAGTGGAAGCGATCATGGACTCCTCCCGCCGGTAGCACATCTTCACCGGGCGGCCGGTTTTCCACGCCGCCAGGCCCAAAAGGCACTGGACGGAAATGTCCAGCTTGCCGCCGAAGCCCCCTCCCGTAGGAGCCTGGACGATCCTCACCCGGTGCTGGCCGAGGTTTAGCACCCGGGCCACTTCCCGGCGGTCGTAGTGGGGATTCTGGGTGGAAACCCAAATGACCAGAAGGCCGTTTTCCACCGCCGCCACTCCCGCTTCTGTTTCCAGGTAGGCGTGCTCCACCATCTGCGTCGTGTAGCGGTGGGTGACGACGAATTTGGCCTGAGCCAGGGCCGCCTCCACATCTCCTTTTTTAATCCGGGTCACCGACTGGACGTTGCCCTTTTCGTGAATCTGCGGGGCCCCTTCCCGCATCGCTTCCAGAGGCGAGAAGACGGGCGGCAGCTCCTCGTACTCCACCTTTATTTTTGCCAGCGCCGCTTCCAAAACGGCTTCCGACTCGCCCACCACCAACGCCAGCGGGTCGCCGATCCGCCGGATGCGCCCTCCCGTTTCCACCAGGACCGGCTCGTCTTTTACGATGATCCCCACCGCGTTGTTACCCGGAATGTCCGCCGCCGTGAAAACCGCCGCCACGCCGGGCAAAGAAAGCGCCCCGGCCGCGTCGAGCCGGCGCAAAACGGCGTGCGGCACCGTACTACGTAAAACACGCGCAAAGAGCATTCCGGGCAGTTTGCAGTCGGCCGCAAACCTGGCGCCGCCCGTCACTTTCGCCGTACCGTCCACGCGGGGGAGGCTTCTGCCCACCACCCGGAAACCCGGGCCCTCCGGAAAACTGGTTAGTTCCGGCCCTTTTCCGCCCCGGCTTTCGCTATTCACCGCCCTCCCCCCTTTCCGGCCATTTTAACCGCCGCCAGGCGGACTGCCCGGACGATTTTTACATAACCGGTGCACCGGCAGAGGTTGCCGGAAATGGCCGTTTTGACGGTCTGCTCGTCGGGATCGGGATTCTCCTCTAAAAGGGCCTTTGCGGCTAAAATCATTCCCGGCGTACAGTAGCCGCACTGAACCGCCCCCGCCTCTAAAAAAGCTTCCTGCAGGGGATGGAGACGACCGGCGGAGGCCAAACCTTCGATAGTGGTAATCTTTCGACCGCTGGCTTCCGGAGCCAGAACAAGGCAGGAATTCACCGGGCGGCCGTCGAGCAAAACGGTGCAGGCCCCGCATTCGCCCTCCCCGCAGCCTTCTTTGACTCCCGTCAGATCCAGGTCTTCCCGCAAGAGGTCCAGCAGGCGCCTGTTCGGGGGAATAAGGAGCTCGACCGGCCGGTCATTGATTATCGCTTTAAAACGGAAGGGTTTCATTTTTTATCTGCTTCCCAAAAATAATCAGTAGCATTTTCTGTAGGCGGCCCGTTCCTGGGTCCGGCTTCGCCGTATCTGGCTACCGGCCTTACGCAAGTCGTTCAGCCCGGATCAGGAACCGGCCGCTTATTTTTTAGTGTTACGAATATGAAAAAGAGCAAATCAAGGTTTCCCGAACTCCGGCACGGCCCTGAGCAAAGCCTGGCGCGCCACTCCCTTGACCGCCACCCGCTTGTAGGGGGCCGAAGCCCGGCGGCCTAAAATGGCGGCGACCGTTTCCGCGATGGCGGCGACGGCCTCCTCCAGCAGGGCCGGGCCGGGGCAGCGCCCCTTGAGGAGAGCTTCTGCGCGCTCCGCCCGGACGGGCCGCGGCGCCACCGCCCCCAGAGCCAGGCGGGCCTCTTCGATACGCCCCTGCCGATTCCGGAAGATGATCACGGCCATGCTGATCCGGCTGATGGCCAGGCTGTTGCGCCGGCCCAGCTTGACGAAGCTGCTCGCCGCTCCACCCGGAAGGGCGGGAAAAATTACCTCGGTAAGAATTTCTTCCGGCATCAGCATGGTCTTGCCCATCCCCAGCAAAAATTCGGCCAGCGGCAAAACCCGCTCCCCGCCGCGCCGGCAAAGCTTTACCTGCGCCCCCAAAGCAAAGAGCGGCGGCAGCAGGTCGCCGGCTGGCGAGGCGTTGACCACGTTTCCTCCAACGGTTCCCTGATTGCGCACCTGCGGCCCGCCGACCGCCGCGGCCGCCTCCCCCAGCAGCCGACAGAAACCGGCAACCAGCGGGGAAGAAACGAGCTCGCGAAAAGTTACCAGCGCGCCGACGTGCAGGTTTGCACCCACCCGCCGGATCTCCCTTAATTCATCCAGTTTCTTTAAGCTGACCAGGTGCTCTACCGCCAACTCCCCCCTGCTTAGGGCCGGAATAACGTCCGTTCCCCCGGCCAAAACCTTTTTCGGCCCCGGCAGATCCGCCAGCAGGTTTAGGGCTTCAGCCAGCGATTCCGGCTGATAGTAATGGAAAGACGGCAACACCCGCACCACTCCTCTTCTCCGGCAAGGGTTTCTTTATTCTCCGAACGCTGATATTTTCCCCGTTTTTCGCCCCGCCAAAACTAGCGCAGCCCGTCTTCGCCCTTCACTTCGCTTTTTTGCAGGCCGCCGATTCTGGGCAGGGGCCGCCCGGAATTGGTCACCGCCAGGGCAACCACAATCTCGTCGGCGGCAGGGGCGTCGGCCACCCGCACCTCCACGGCATCGTAATGGCTGCGCACAAAGGCGGCGTCCTTGTAGTGCAGGGGAACGTCGATGGGCGTGCCCATCCCGCCCCTTTTTTTGGCGGACGGAATAATCGCCTTGCCGCCCCCGACCTCTTCGCGGAAAGGTTTTCCCAGTTTCGGGTGGAGGAGGGCCGCGGCGTGCTCCAGTTCGCCCAGTTCACCCACAATTGCCGCCTTCCCGTAGCTTTCCACCTGTTCCCCGCCCAGAGCGGCGACCGCCTTCTTCCCCAGGAGGCGTCCCAATTCTTCCCCGGCATCGATCAGCTCGGTGAGGTCTTCCACGTAACGGCCGGCAAACGGGTTTTTAATCACGGCGACGGCCGCCGCTTTTTTCACCGGCGTGGCCAGACCAACGCCGTTCTCTATCCTGGTTTCTTCGACAACGGTCATAATTTTTCGAATGAGCATCTGTTGTTAAATCCTCCTCGTTTTCTTTTCTCAAGCAAACCTGGCGGCGATCCCCGGCGGGAAAACGGCTGAGCGGCCTCTTAAGTTTACGATCGCCCCCCGGATCAGGCCCCTTTCGTAAAATTCCCGCGCTTTCGCCAGGCCGTTTTGAAGGGCGCTTTCGACGGCTTCCGGGGGTAAAAAACCGACCTCTTTAGTGACCCACAGGGTGGGAATATCGGTCCCCGGATCGAGGCTTGCCGCCGGCACGCGCACGATGTTCGGGTGGTCCACGTTCACGGCGTTGCCTAAAACGGTGGCGCAGGCGTCGGCCGTACCTGCATCCCCCGCTAAAACGGTCGCCGCACCGGCAATGCCCAGAGTAAAGCTGCGGCCCCCGAAGCCGCTGGTGGCAATCCCCCCGATGCCGGAGGCGCGGGTCACCTCCACCAGGTGGCTGATTTTCGTTCCCGCCAGGTCCTCCCATACCCCTACTTTAATCCGGCCGTCCGGCGGCACAACGAGGGCGATATCCCCGCCGTTATTGACCACCACCCAGTCGGCCCCCTCTTCCTGCGCCTTTTGGGCGCAAAACCGGGCGATTGTCCCGGCAACCGCCGCCAGCGGGGTCAGGTGCGGATCTCCTGTTGCCCTGGCCGCCGCGATCATGGCGTTCACCACCGGCGGGTAAAGGGGGCGGCAGTCCACCTGCCGGGCAGGGGAACGCACCACCGGTAAAAAGGGAACCACCTCTTCCAGCAGGGTGACGGCCTGCCCGGCGGCCCGCGCCGCCGCCTCCCGACAGGGCGCTCCTCCCTTTCTGGCTTCGATAAAAATGGTGAGGGGGCCGTAATCCAGGAGCACCCTGCCTTCTGCGAGGAACCTGTATAGTTTGCTCATCCTCCCAAAGCCCACCATTCCACCGGGGTTTCCTTCAATACTTCCTCCAGCGGCCGCAGGGCATCCATATGGCCGCCTAACTCTTCGTACACCTTTCGCGTCATGGTATATTCCACAGGTACGATCAGGGCGGGGGTAGGCGCCCAGGCAAACGGCCGGGGGGGCATGCGCTCCACGTCGGCGATAAAGTTGATCCCTCCTCCCGGCATGATAAACACCTCCGCGCCGCCGCAAGTAAGCTTCACTTTTCCCTCGTGAACGCCCCTGGTCAATAGGATGGGGTGGCGGGTAACGCCTGCGCGCGCGCTGCCGCCGACGCCCGCGCGGATCATCGCGCTCACCCGTGCGTACTCGCAGGTCTGGGCGATGGCCCGCACCACTTCCTGCACCCGGGGCGTGAGCGGGATCTCTTCCCAAACGTCGTCGCCCCGCCAGCGAAAAAGTGCGGCGTGGGTGCCGGTAGTTTCGGTGACCAGCACGGTCATCCCCGGCCGGGCCAGGCTTAAATCCACGCCCGCAATGGCCTGGCGGGGATTAGTGATGGCCGTGCCGCCCCACCCCTGGCCGGGGTCGCCGAAATAGCGTCCTTTGGTGCTCTTGCGCCCGGCGGGCACGACGCCGGAATAGGAAAAACCTACGGCCGCTCCCGCCGGGTGTTCAGATAAAAGCCCGATAATGTGGTGGTCCAGGATGATGGCCTCGTCGACAACGCCCTTAAAGTGCCCGGCAAACATGCCCACCGTGGCGCTCCCGCAGCCCACCCTCATCCGGGCGTCCCTTACGCCGTCGATCACGGGCGGCTGCCCCAGCTGCAGTAAAAGCGTGCTCCCCCCTTCCACCTTGAGCCGCACCTCCCGCCCGTTGGCCAGCTCCACCAGGGTACGCGCAGCCCAGATGCCGTCTTTGCGGGTAAGAACATTGACGCCGCCCAGGGAAAGCATTTTCGCCCCGTACTGTTCCGTAGACACCGCCCCCACCACGCGGCCGTCTCTCTTCACCAGGGCGCCCTCTTCCCCAATGTCCAGGTTGGTATCGATCTTTACCTCCAGTTGGCTGTAACTTAAAGGGGCCTCAGTAACCACCGTGACCACGTCTACGCCGGCCACTACGGAGGAAACGATGTAGGGAGAAGGAACGCAGTCCGGGTAAGTGTTCCCCGCGCCGACGCCGGTGAGAAGAGGCAAAAGCGGCGGTATATCGCCGGCGTGGTCGCGGCGGGGAACCACCAGCGGGCGATCGCGCACCAGCTCTCCCCCGACGTTGCGGTAGCGCCGGCAGGCCCCCAGGTAGCCTTCCTTAACCGCGCACTGGACCGGGCAATGCCCGCAGACGACGGCTTCGGGTTCGGCCGCAGGACTTGGCGCGGGCGCTCCGGCCGGACATACCTTCTGGCACGCGGCGCAGGAGACGCACTCCGGGCCGATCACGGCCTTTTTTTCAATTATCTGCACGGCGCCCACCGGGCACGCCCGGGCGCACAGCCCGCAACCGGTGCAGCGCTCTTTATCCACGGCAAACATAGGAAAGACAGCTCCTCTACAGTGTTCTAAATCTTCTACAACTGCCGGACCTGCCGTTTGGCCGGGGGGGTATTGCGGCTCTTTTTAACGCGCACCTCGCCGTCGATGAGCACCAGGGAAACGGCGGGCAAATCCCCGGCGGCAAAGGCCGCCAGCGCATCTTCGCCCACCGACCCTAAGGGGGCATCCATGACCACCAGGTCGGCTTCCCGCCCCTCCTTCACCACCCCGGTAGGAAGGCGAAAAACCCGCGCCGTGTTGCCGGTAGCCATCGCCACCGCCACTTCCGGGGGGACGTCGGCCAGCGCCGCCGCCAGGCAGATGTTACGTAAAATGCCCAAGGGGATCACGCCCGTTCCGGAAGGGGCGTCGTTGCCCATGATTATTCTGGCGCAGTCTTTTCTTTCCTTAATCATCTGCAGTACGGCGCAGGCCACTTTCGGGTTGCCGCACTGCACGATTTCCAGCACCAGATCCGTCCCGTTGACCAGCTTTTCCACTTCTGCCATGCTGACCGCCGTGGGGCCGCCGTTGATGTGGGCCACGATGTCGGGCTTTACCGTCAGCACGTCTTCGGCGGTGACCGTGGAACTGCCCGGGATGGAGGTGCCGCCGGTGTGCATGGTCACCACCATCCCGTAGCGGTGCGCTATCTCCACCATCGCCGCTGCTTCCGCCGGTTTCTTTACACCGCCCAGCCCCACTTCCCCCACCAGCCATACTCCCGCCGCAGCCATCTCTGCAAAATCCTTTTCCGTCAGCCCCGGCTCCAAAATTACCGCTCCCCCGTGGACCTTTACCCCCGAGGGGCGGGCCTTGGCGTAAGACAAATGCGCCAGGATGGCCAGCGCCTTAACCCCGGCGGGGCTGGTGGGCCGCCCCGGCGTGTGCGCCTCCCCCGCGGAAATCATGGTGGTCACCCCACCGTGCAGGCAGCTGTCGATATAATCGAGGGTTTTTTGCCGGGGCGCGTAGTCCCCCAGAACCGGGTGAAAGTGGGAATCCATCAACCCGGGGGTAACAGTCATCCCACCCACGTCGTACGTCTCGTCCACCGCATAATCCCGCAGCAGATCCCGGCCGCCAATCTTTTGAATCCTTCCCTCCGCCACAATAATGGTATCGGCCTGCGCTAACGGTTCCTCCACGTCCCCCGTGGCGATTAAGCCAATGTTGGTAAGCGCGATTGTTTTCACAAATCGACCGCCCTTTCTAGTCTTCTCTTTTTTAAGTCACGAACTCCGGCACCCCGGTGTTCAGGCAGGCTACGCCTGCCTACACCCACCGCACGCACACCGTCTTTTCGTCCATAAACAGCCGCATCGAGCCCATCCTCGACTTGGCCGTGCCGAGGAATGATTCTCTTCTTGAGCCCAGCGGGAAAAAGGCATAGGGCTGGGGGATGCCCACGTTCACACCCACATTGCCCACGTTTACCGCGCGGATAAACCGGCGCGCATTTTTTCCGCTCTGCGTGAGAATGCATGCCGAGTGTCCGAGGTTCGTTTTGGTATTGATCCACTCGATCGCCTGCTCCAGGCTCTCCCCCCTGATGAGCGCCGCCACCGGGCCAAACGCCTCTTCCTTGGCCGTTGCCATGTCCACGTGCACGTCCTCCAGAATGGTCGGCCCCAAAAAATAGCCGTGCGGGTAATCCTCTACCCTGACCTTCCGGCCGTCCAGCACCATTTTGGCCCCTTCGGCCAGCGCCTGCTCGATCCACCGCAGCACCTTTTCCTTTCCCGCCTGCGTAACCAGCGGCCCCAGTTCGGTCTCTTCGTCCAGGCCGTAACCCACTTTCATCCTTGCCGCTGCTTCCGTAAACTTCCTCTTGAACTCCTCGTATCGGTCGCCAATCACCACCACGTTGTCCGTCCCCAGGCAGCGCTGGCCCGCCATACCGAAACAGGCCCTTAAAAGCCACTGGCACGCCTCGTTTAAATCCGCATCGGGCATAACCACCACGTTGTTTTTGCCGTTGCCGTTGATTGACGACCGCTTACCCAGTTTCCCGCACAGCTCAAAAATCTCCTTGCCCGCCCGGTTTGAGCCGATAAAGCCGACCCCCTGAATTTCCGGCTGCACCAGAATTTCCTTATTGATCTCTCTTCCTCCGTAAACGAGATTAATCACTCCCGGCGGAAAGCCAGCCTCCTGCGCCGCCCTGCAAACGTATTCCGCCGCTACCGGGGCCTGGCCGCTCGGGCTGACCACCACCGTGCAGCCGGCAGCCAGGGCGTAAGGAACGAAGGACGACCAGGCGTGCATAGGAATGTTGCCGGGGGTGACGATCAAAAACGCGCCCAGCGGCTCCCAGACCAGGTACTGGTCAATGCCCCGCGCCACCTGGTCCATATATTCGTTTTGCTTTGCCAGGCTATAGAGGGCGGAGCAGGCCGACTCGATGTTTTCAATCACCCGGCGCACCGAACCCCTGGCTTCGTCGATAGTCCTGCCGTGATCCTGGACGAGGACGCGGGACAGCTCCTCGAAGCGCTCCTCAAACCTGGTCCGCAGGTCGAAAAGATAGCGCGCCCGGTCCCGGAGCGGAACTTCCCGCCAGGTTTGAAAAGCCCGGTGGGCCGCCTCAACCGCGGCGCGGAGCTCTTCTGCGGTAGCGGTGGGAAATTCGGAGATCACTTCCCCGGTCGCCGGGTTGCGGTTTTCCTTAAAAACGTTGGATTTTGATTCGATCCATTCCCCGTCGATGAAGAGTTTTTGTCTCCCGTAATACTTTTTGACCTCGGCAAGCAAAGCCATCGCCCATCTCCTTATCTAATAAAATGAAATTAAAATAAAACTTAAATGATAAACTTAAGTCATGCAAATTCAAGGAAAAATAACCATGCAAACAAATGTTAAAACAAAAAACATGCAAAGTTCGTGCCAAAGAAAAAAACGCCCCGGCAATTGTGCCAGGCACCAAAAGGCCTTTAATTGGTCTCAAATATGAAACAAAACCTGTCTCAATAATGAAGCATTGTCTCAATATTGAGACAAACTACCTCAAGCGTATCCCATACTTGCGCATCTTGCGGGCAAGGGTGGCCCTGCTGATCCCTAGGCTGGCGGCGGCGGCCTTCGTCCGGTTCAGTTTGACGGCTTCCGCAATCACCTGCTTTTCCACCGCGTCCAGGATTTCCTGCAGGTTTCTCCCTTTTTCCAGAAAACCACGGGGGAAATGGGAAACTTGCGGGCTTTTTTTACTCTCTGCCGGAAACTCCCCGGCGCCCAGGATATTTCCCTTGCTGGTGACCACCATTCGCTCCACCACGTTGATCAGCTCCCGCACGTTCCCCGGCCAGGAGTAACTTTCCATTGCATCCAATAACTCCGCGGAAAGCACCTTGTGAAACCCGTATTTGCGATTAAAATAAGTAACGTAATGCTGGGCGATGGCCACGATGTCTTCTTTTCTTTCTCTTAAAGGAGGAACCTTAAGAGGCACCACGCTTAACCGGTAATATAAATCTTCCCGGAACCGGCCGGCCTTGACCAATTCGTCCAAATCGGTGTTGGAGGCGGCAATTACGCGCACGTTCACTTTCACCACTTTTGAACCGCCCAGGCGGTTAAACTCCTTTTCCTGAAGCACGCGCAGAAGCTTCACCTGCAGATCCACGGGCAGTTCGCCCACCTCGTCTAAGAAAATGCTCCCCCCGTCAGCCAGTTCGAAAAGACCCCTTCTTCCCTCCCGGGAAGCCCCCGTAAAGGCCCCTGGCTCGTAGCCAAACATCTCGGATTCCAGCAGTTCCCTCGGAATGGCGCCGCAGTTCACTTTCACAAAGGGCTTCGGCGAACGCTGCGGGTTCGCCCGGTGGAGCAGGTTGGCCACGACCTCTTTGCCCACTCCCGACTCGCCCAAAATCAAAACGGTGGTGTCGACAGGCGCAAGCCGCCGGGCCAGATCCAGGACGTCAAGCATTTTTTTGCTCCGGACGATGATATCCTCATTTTTCATCAACATTACCCGGATCTCCGAAAGCTCCGCCTGGTACCTGTCGGCCAGCTTCTGGGACTGCTTCAATTTTTCCTGCAGGGCGTACAACTCCGTCACGTCGTGGCTGTTGACCACCACCAGCTCCACCTGCCCGTCGGGGCCAAAAACCGGGGCCCCCTGCGTTAAGCAGCGTTTTCTTTTTCCGACCTCCTGGATGATGGAAACGGGGCGGCCCGTGGAAATTACCTTCGTCGAAACCTCGTCGTTAAAGATCCCTTCCGCCACCAGATCCCGTACGTTTTTCCCTACGAACTGCTCTTCGGACAATCCGTAGAGCTCCCGCATGGCCTTGTTGGAACGGATGATGGTGGCGGTTTTATCGACGATGCTGATCCCGTTGCAGGAGTTGTAAAAGGCCGCTTCCAGCTCCCATAACCGGCGCTTGACGAAGGCTAGTTCCGCCTCCAGATCGGCCGAACTTTTCTTCTCCGTGGCCTGCATAGACGTCCACGCTCACCCTTCTTTACTATTCAATCAACTTTAATCAACTGCTTACGCGCCCGCGCCCGGGGCCTGCCTGCTCTTCTCCTCGTCAACCAGCACCCGGCGCAAGATCTTGCCCACCCCGGTTTTCGGCAGTTCATTGCGGAACTCCACGTGGGTAGGGATCTTAAATTTAGCCAGCTTATCCTTGCAGAATTCCCGGATCTCTTCTGCGGTCAAAGTCTCACCGGGCTTGGGCACCACCCACACCTTCACCGTTTCCCCGCGGTAGGGATCGGGAATGCCCCCGGCGGCAACTTCTAAAACCTTGGGGTGCTCTTTGATGACCTCTTCAATTTCCCGCGGGTAAATATTATATCCCCCGGCGATGATCATCTCTTTTTTCCGGTCCACGATGTAGAAGTAGCCGTCTTCATCCATTTTGGCCAGGTCGCCGGTGTACAGCCAGCCGTCTTTAAGCACCGCTGCGGTTTCGGCGGGCCGGTTCCAGTAACCGGCAAAAACCTGCGGCCCCTTTACGACCAGCTCTCCTACTTCCCCGGGCGGCAGTTCGGTAACGCCGTCTTCTGTGCTTATAATCTTACACTCCACATCGGGCAGAGGGAGTCCGATAGAGCCGCGGCGGTTTTCGCCAAACCGGGGATTGCAGTGCGTCGCCGTGGGCGCTTCAGAAAGGCCGTAACCCTCCCGCAAAGAGGCCCCCGTCAGCGCTTCGAACGTCCTCTGCGTTTCGGCCATTAAGGGCGCCGAGCCGCTGATGCAGGCCTCAATGCTGCGCAGGTTAAACTGCTTGACTTTGGGGTGATTGTTGATGGCGTTGTACAGGGTGGGGACGCCGGGAAAAGTTTTAGGCTTATGCCGTTCGATGGCAAAAAAGAGGTTGTCCAGGTCCCGCGGGTCGGGAAGCAGCACCATCGTCGAACCCGAAGCGACGCCGTAGTTGAGCACCGTCACCAGTCCGTAGACGTGAAACAGGGGGATGGCTCCCAGGACGACGCCTTCTCCTTCTTTTTCCTCCCGAATCCAGGCGCGAATCTGAAAGGCGTTGGCAACGATATTCCGGTGCAGCGCCATTGCGCCCTTGGGCAGGCCGGTGGTGCCCCCCGTATACTGCAGAAGCGCCAGGTCATCCGGCGCCACCTCCACCCGGGGACGCCGGTCGGGGCCGTACCGGCCCAGCAAATCCGTAAAGGAATAGTCGCCGGCCGCCACCGCCACCCGGTCGCCGCTCTTTTTCTCCCTGGCCAGCGTGAAAAGGAAACGCAGCAAAGGGGGCATGTAATCTTTTATGTTGGTCACGATCACCTTTTCCAGGGCGGTGTTCCCCTGTATTTTTTTGATCACGGGATAAAACCGGCTCATCACAATTGCCGCTTTCGCCCCGGCATCCTGCGCCTGGTATTCCATTTCGCGCGGACTGTACAAGGGATTGGTGGCCACCACCACCGCCCCTAATTTCAAGACGGCGTAATAGGAAATCACGAACTGCGGCGAATTGACCATCAGCAAAAGCACCCGGTCGCCTTTTTGCACGCCCAGGTCGGACAGGGCGGCGGCCAGCCTGTCGCTTAAGTCGTTGAGCTCCCGGTAGGTCATCCTGCTGACGGCGTAGGCGGCCGGGGCAGGCTGAAAGATGAGGGCCGTTTTTTCAGGTATTTTGCGCGCATATTCCTCTAAAAAATAAAAAATCGGCACGGCAGGATATTCGAGGCTGGGCGGCACTCCGGCGTCATAACTTTTGAGCCACGGCTTATCAGGCATTTTCAAGTCCCCCCTAAAAAATGAATTACCGTTCAGTTGTAAAATAGATTCTTCTAAAATAAAAAAAATTCCTGCTTTTTTTCCAGAAGAACTGAAATTAAAGGTAAACTGAGATGAGTAAAACAGGGTGATTTTTGTTTCTAACCGGACGCGGGACGGTCTTAAAGCACCCGTCCCGCGCTTTAGGAAAGCCTGAACAATGAACAGTTACCAGTTTCTATGATCCAGGTGGGCATACTTGGGCAAATACTACGATATACTGGAGTCTTCCCTGGGTTTAAAGTTATGGGAGGCAGAGCAAATTATTTCTTGCGCGCAGCCGACCAGAGAGGAGGCCGCACACCTGGATATTCCAGAAAATTCGTGCGTCCTGGCCATGGAAAGGGTGATTTACGATCCTGCTGGAAATCCCATAGAATTCCTGAGGGGTGTTTTTAGATCGGACATGTATGCCTTCCGGATTAAACTCGTCCGTAAAACGGTGGTTCAAGAATAAACCTAAGGCCACAAATTTTCTTTTTCCGGGCAAGCGCCCGGAGGATCCCGCTCGTTGGGGGGCCGGCCCGGTCAATCCTTCTGGTCATGAGTGGCCCGGGCATCGCCCGTGATGGGGATGACCTCCCCTAAAAAGCGCGGCTTGGCGCCTGTGGACACATTGACAAAGGCTTTTACCCGGGCCGGAATCTCCCGCAAGTAATACTGCTCCACGCCTATGTAACGGTACTTGTCGGCCGCTACGCCCACGGCGTTTAGCCCCAGGGCCCGGGCAATGTAGAGGGCCCGCGGCAGATGAAATTCCTGGGTCACCACCACCGCTGACTCCACCTGGAAAATATGCCGGGCCCTGTACATACTGTCGTAAGTGTCGAACCCGGCGTGGTCCAAAAAAATATCTTCGCGCGGCACGCCCAGAGCTTCGGCATACCGGCGCATGTGGTTCACCTCGTCGTAGTGAAGACGCCCGTGGTCGCCGGTAAACAAGAGTTTTTGCACCTTTTTCTCCCGGTACAATTCGACGGCGGTCTTCACCCGGTCCACAAGCATATCGCACAACTGCCCGTCTGGGGAAACATAGGCCCCCAGAACTACGGCGGCCTGCCTTCCTTGCAGCTGCTCCGGCGCAATTATATGCTTTTTCCCGGCGTAAAAGACATACAAGTTAATGAAGGCAACAACAAAAAGTAAAGAGAATGCGAAAAAACCCAGCGCGACGGCGCCCCTGCTCCTGGAGATGCGCAAAACCATTTTATCCCGTCCTCTAGCAGCTTCTCCGTTCAAATGATCTGCAGCAAAGAGAAGATTTGGCGCACAACATCCAGCTTACTTCCCATGCTGATTAAAACTTATAACACCAAGGATTCGACAATAAATTATAATTTCCCTTCCTTAAATGATGCCACAAAATAACTTATCCGCAGGTTATGGTTAAAAACGATATTCCTTAAATATACAGGATATTCCTTAATATCCATTTACCACTAAATATTACTATTGACCCGTTAAAATTAACCGTTTACAGGAAAACTATTTTTTTCCATACCAGGTTATTATATAATAAGTCCGAAATGATAAATCTAAGTCCACATAGTGGTACTTCTAAATTAAGGAGGGGTTATTCAATGGCTAACATGAGGGTTGCGGACGCAATGGCTAAATTTTTGGAGCAGGCCGGAGTTGAATACGCTTTCGGCTTTAACGGGCACGGAAACTGGGCTATTCTTGATGCAATCGTATACGAAACAGAGATCCAGGGTATTATGACCAGGCGAGAAGACCAGGCAGTGCACATGGCAGACGGCTACTGGCGAGTAAAACGCCAGGGGCCTCCCGCCGTGGCGGTGACCACCGTTGGGCCGGGAAATATGAATATTCCTCCGGCGTTGGCTAATGCTTTTTATGATTCGATGGCCTTGCTGGTGATCGCGGGCGGCGGTCCTACCCAGTGGTACGGCACCGGGTGCCTGGAAGAATGCTACAGGTTCCGCCCGGAAGGCTGGACGGATGTTGTTCGCCCGATTAGCAAAGCGGCCTGGGCGGTGGAAAGGCCGGACACTGCTCTGGAAATACTGGCCCGGGCGCTAAAGCTGACTACCTCCGGCCGCCCTGGGCCGGTAGTCCTCCAGGTGCCATTTGATCTGCAGCACGAAATGATTCCCGTGGAGAAGATGGACGCTGCCATGTGGACAGCAAATATCACGAACAAAGCCCGCCCGGACAAAGAAGCCGTTGAAAAGGCAGCTGAGATCATCAGAAAGTCCCAAAAACCTCTTGTGCTGGCCGGTGGGGGCGTTCTCAACGCGAAAGGAGGGACAGACCTTTTAAAATTCGTCGAAAAATATAACCTGCCTGTGATGACTTCCTTTATGGGCAAGGGAGCAGTACCGGAAAACCACCCCCTTTCCCTGGGAACAGCGGGGATGTGCGGAACGCTCCAGGCATTTCAAGCAGCGGGCGAATGCGACGTGGTCATTGCTTTCGGAGCGCGTTTTAACGATTGCCACACCGCGGCCTGGCGGATGTACGCGGGCATCCCGGAAAGAACCAAGCTGATTCACATCGACATCGACCCGGAAGAAATCGGACGAAACTATCCCACGGAAGTGGGCATTGTCGCTGACGCCGCTTTAGCCATTCGAGATTTGAGCGACGCCCTGGAAGGAATGAAGCCGCTGGACTTAAACGGCGAGTGGTGGACGAGAATCAAGCAATGGCAAAAACAAAACGAGGAGAAAAAGAAGGCAGCCATCGAAAGCGACTGGGTCCCCGTCCACTATGCCACCCTGTTTGACAAGGTCAGCAAGGTAATTAACGAAGTAGACCCCCAGGCTTCGGTAATGTTTGACACCGGCAATTCCCAGTCTTTTGCGCCAAACTTTTTCCAGGCAAATTCCCCTCACGTAAGCACGAACGGTCAATTTGCCCAAATGGGGTTCAATGTCCCGGCGGCAATCGGAGCGAAGTGCGCAAATCCGTCTCACTTATCGGTGGGCATCGGCGGCGACGGCTCGTTTTTAATGACCTGCCTCGCCGTAGCAACCGCTGTCCAGTATAAGATCCCCGTTGTGTGGATTGTCTTTAACAACCAATCGCTGCTCATGGAAACGGAATTAATGATGGATTTCTACGGTAGGGAAGCTTTCTCCATTTATTATACAGAACCGCTCGATCTGTTAAAAAAGGGCAAGAAGACCATCGCCAAAGGAGAACCCTGGAATCCGGATCTGGTTGAACTGGCCAAAAGCCTCGGAGCGAAGGCAGAAAAAGTCGTCAAACCGGAGGAAATCGAACCGGCAATCCGCAGAGCAATCGAGGCCAATGAGCCTTATGTGCTCGATGTTTGGGTAAACCGCCAGACAAAGGGCTGGTACAATATCCCGTTCTACTTCCCTGCAGAATATAAAGATAGGGGCAAACCGGTTCCCTTCCTGCCTCCCCACGGAAATATCTATAAGTAAACATAATGCTGCGGGGCAACCACCGAAAGGATGAACAATACCCAGCACCAGCGTACCTGTTGTACGGGTACGCTTTTTGATTTCGAAATAAAAACTTATAGCCCTAAAAACAATTTATACCTCCCTGACTATATTGAAAAAGTTAGCATTTCCAGATAAAGCTACTGCCGTGACCTAAAAATTCACACCAGAACATTGTTTACTGCTGCATAATTGATTTTGAGCTAAAACTGCGGTCAAAATTGTCAAGTACGAAGAAATGGAAATACCCCTTTACCACGAACTGGCCAGGAACGCTCCGAACGAACACTTAAGAAAAACAGGGAAGGGAGCCCAAAGGGTGCTCTACCTTGTGCTCACTGGATTTGCCGACATCCAAACCTCCAGGCCAGCCCCGGCGGCGATAAGCGGGAGGGCGGTGGGGACGACGGCGCCGTAGTCGTCTTTCATTATACAGATGAGTGTCTGAAGCAAAAAAACACTCCCAAAAGATTAATGCTTTTGTAGCACATTGTGGTATAATAGTGGTATAATATAAGTACCAACTTGCCCAGGTGAAAAGCATTGAAAAAAATAACCCGCTTTCTTATCCCGCCCGACCGCGCTAACCATATTGCGGTGAAACACTCTGTAACGCCGGAGGAGGTCAGGCAGGCAGCTTTCAATGATCCTCACACGTTATCCAGCGGTTAAAAGCTGCCAGTTCCGCTCCTCAAGAGAAAGTCTACCGCCTTCTGGGTCGGACAGAAGCGGGGCAGTACCTGACGGTTATATTCATTTACAAAGGCCGGGACCGTGCCTACCTTATCACGGCCCGAAATATGACTCATGCTGAAAGGAGATATTATCATGCAAAAAAACGTTGATTTGCCGAATGATATAGAGAGGTTAGCCGAATTTTTCGACTGCACCGACACCCAGGAGCTGGAGTGGGAAGACGCTGATGTTGAATTTAAGAAACCAGAGCTTGTCCACGTCTCAATTCGTTTACCGAAAGAAGATTTAGCCGCCATTAAGCGGGCGGCCAGCAAGTTGGGCGTCGGGCATACAACTTATATTCGTATGGTGTTGCGGAAAGCGGTCGGAAAGCAACCCCTCTGAAAATTAAAAGTTCGGGCTGGGTTATAATTTGTGCTTGCCAGCGAACCGCGCGCGGTTGGAAGGAGCGATCCGGTATTGCCTGGCGTCGTTGCTTCCCGGAAAATAAAATGGTCGGGGCGACAGGACTTGAACCTGCGAACCTCACGGTCCCGAACCGTGCGCTCT
>DYES01000048.1 GCA_020725585.1 Desulfovirgula sp. | reverse complement strand
CTCGGCCATCTGGCTGCGGCAGGAGTTGCCGGTGCACAGGAAAAGCACTTTTTTATTGGCCAAAATCCAATTCCCCCTTTTTATTCAAGTTCATCCGCCAGGCGAAGCAGGAATTTGCGAAAAGACTCAATTTCCGCGGTTACGCTTTTGCAGGTAGACTCCAGATTATGGATGAGGCCGGCCATCCGTGTCCATTGCAGCTGATGGCCCCAGGGTTAATTTTTATTTTAGCAGGGCATTTATCCTTGTCAATAAACATCACATGTGTTATACTAAGATTGTTTGTGGAGAGTTGTTGGATGGAAAGGAGTGGGTTGCGCCCACTCTTTCGTCTTATATCAAAAGTTAAAAGAAAGAAAGGAGTACCCCGGCATCATGAGCAAAAAGGTGGCCTCTGTAGTCACAGATCTGGCCCTGCCGCTGGCCGAGCAGTTGAACCTCGAGTTGGTGGACGTGGAATATACTAAAGAAGCGGGGCGTTATTACTTGCGGGTTTTTATCGATAAGCCGGGCGGGGTTACTTTAGATGATTGCCAGGCGCTTTCGGAGAGGCTCGACGTGCTCCTGGACGAAAAGGACCCTATCCCGAATGCTTACGTTCTGGAGGTGTCCTCGCCAGGGATCGAGCGGCCCCTGAAAAAAGCGCAAGACTTTCGGCGTTTTGCCGGCCGCCTGGCCAGGATTAAAACTTTCGCCCCCATCGAGGGCCGCAAACAATTCATCGGCAGGCTGCTGGGGGCTTCCGACCAGGAGGTAAGGCTTCAGATTGACGATCAGGTAGTGGCCATCGCCCTGGAGAGAATCGCTTCGGCCCGCCTGGTGGCGGAATTCTAGGAGGGTAGCGCATGAATCACGAGTTTTTAGAAGCCCTTTACGCTTTGGAAAAAGAAAAGGGCATTTCGGTGGACATATTGCTGGGCGCCATCGAGGCCGCCCTGCTTTCCGCCTATAAGCGAAATTTCGGCACGGCGCAGAACGCCCGGGTGCACATCAACCGGGAAACCGGCGATTTTCAGGTTTTCAGCCAGCGGACCGTGGTGGAGAAGGTGGAAGACCCCCGGTTGCAGATTTCTCTGGAAGAAGCTCAAAAAATCGATCCTCGCTACCAGGTGGGGGAAATAGTGGAAACCGAAATCACCCCCCGCAATTTCGGGCGCATCGCCGCCCAGACGGCCAAGCAGGTGGTCATGCAGCGCATCCGGGAAGCAGAACGCGATCTCATTTACGAAGAGTACGTCAGCCGTGAAGGGGATATCGTTACCGGCGTAGTGCAGCGCATTGAACAAAAAAATGTGTACCTGGAATTGGGCAAAGCGGAGGCCGTTTTAACCCCGGGCGAACAGATGCCCGGGGAGGTGTACCGCCCGGGGAGCCGCTTAAAGGCCTATATTTTAGAGGTAAGAAAAACCACCAAAGGACCGCAAATCCTGGTTTCCCGGACTCACCCCGGTCTTTTAAAGCGCCTTTTGGAGCTGGAGGTGCCGGAACTGTACGAGGGGGTGGTGGAATTGATGGCCATCGCCCGCGAAGCGGGGTTCCGCTCCAAAATTGCCGTCTATTCCAAAGACGAGAACGTGGACCCGGTAGGGGCGTGCGTGGGACCCAAAGGCGTGCGCATCCAGAACATTGTTCAGGAATTAAACGGCGAAAAGATTGACGTGATCAAGTGGAATCCTGATTATTCCAAGTACATTGCGGCCTCTTTAAGCCCGGCGAGAGTGATCGCCGTGGAAATCTGGGAACAGGAAAAAATCGCCCGGGTCATCGTGCCCGACTACCAGCTTTCGCTGGCCATCGGCAAAGACGGTCAGAATGCCCGCCTGGCCGCCAAGCTCACGGGCTGGAAAATCGACATCAAGAGTGAATCGCAAATGCAAGAGATCTACCGGCAGGAGTATGCCGAGTATTACGCCGACGCGTAGGGGAGATCCTTTATGGCCAGGGTGAAAAAAATACCTTTGCGCATGTGCGTGGGGTGCCGGGAAATGAAGCCGAAAAAAGAGCTGATCCGGGTTGTACGCACGCCGGAGCAGACCATTGAAATCGATCGCACCGGCAAGCGCTCGGGGCGCGGCGCCTACGTGTGCCCCAGCGGCGCTTGCGTACAGAAGGCGCTAAAGGGAAAAGGCCTGGAGAAAGCTTTAAAATGTACCTTATCAAAGGAGGTCGTTGATTTCTTAATGGGCGGGCTAAATGGCAAAGCATGATTTGGAGGTGAATTCATGGTCAAAAAACGGGTCCATGAACTGGCAAAAGAGCTCAATATAGAAAGCAAGGAAGTAATTAAAAGGTTAACGTCTCTGGGCGTTTCCGTCAAAACACACATGAGTACGGTAGAAGAACAAGACGCCCGGCGCTTGCTGGCGGAGCTGGAAAAGGAGAAAGCAAGAACTGCCGCCGCGGCGCCGCCAGAGGCTGCCGCGCCGCCAAAGGAGGCAGCGACCAAAAAGGCCGCCCAGCCCGCCAGGGAGCCGGAAAAGAAGGCTGCCGAACAGCCCGAGAGGCCCGCGAAAAAAGTCGCCGACCTGAGCCGGCCGAAGGAATTCACGGCTGGCAAGGGCTACGATAGCGGCCCCGGGCTGGTTGACCGTGTGCCGTCCCGCCCCCCTGACCGGCGCCATCAGGAGCGCCCGTTTACGAAAGGGGATATATTTCCCGCCGGGCTGGCCAAGGCGCCCTGGATTTCTCCGGAAGCCCAGCGCAAGCCGCCCCAGCCCGGGGTGGCGGAGCAAAAGCCGGCGGAGCAGAAAACGGTTGAGCAAAAGCCTGCCCAACCCGGGCCGTCCGAGACCAGGTCCGCCGAGCTCAGGCAGGTCCAGACAGGGTCAGCTGCCCAAAGGCAGGCCGAACGCAAGCCCCTGGAGCATAAACAGCCCGGCCCCCAGAAAATTGAGCGGGTTGACGAAATAAAACCCAGGGACCGTCATCAAAAGCCGGAACCTGCCTATAAAAAGCAGGCTCCTCCTGTAAGGCCGCCGGCAGGCAAGGGCCAGGCCGCCGCGAAGCCGGCGCCCGGCAAAAAGGGCTTCCTGGAAAAAGTACAGCCGGCCAGGGCGGAACAGCTCAAAGTGCCCAGGCCGCCGGAAGAGGCGAAGCCCCTGGAAAAGGCTAAAAGAGGAGAAAAGGGGCGCTACGAAAAGGCCCGGGAATGGCGAGATGTTGAGGAGCAGCTGCTTGAGCGCAAGCTGCGCTTTATTCCCGGCGGAAAGCGGAAAAAAGAAGAGGTTAAGCCTAAAGGGGCGGCCCCTGCGGTAGAGAAAAAGCCGATCGTCATCGGCGAGACGATCACGGTCCAGGAACTGGCCGGCAAAATGAAGAAAAGCCCGGCGGAGGTAATTAAAAAGCTGATGGCGCTAGGCGTTTTGGCGACCATTAACCAGGAGATCGATCACGAGACGGCGACCATCGTGGCCGGGGAATTCGGCTACGAGGTCCAGGTAAAGGTTGAACTGGACGAGGAAGCGCTTCTTCATCAGGAGCAGGAGGACGATCCCGCCCGGCTGCAGCCCCGGCCCTGCGTGGTGACCGTGATGGGGCACGTGGACCACGGCAAGACGTCCCTTTTGGACGCCATCAGGGAGACCAACGTGACCGCGACGGAAGTGGGGGGAATCACCCAGCATATAGGCGCTTACCAGGTAGAGCATAATAACAAGAAGATCACTTTTATCGATACGCCCGGCCACGAGGCTTTCACCGCCATGCGCGCGCGGGGCGCTTCGGTGACCGACATCGCCGTGCTGGTGGTGGCCGCGGACGACGGCGTAATGCCGCAGACGGTGGAAGCCATTAACCACGCCAAGGCGGCCAACATACCGATCATCGTGGCGATCAATAAAATCGATAAGCCGGAAGCAGACGTGGAAAGAGTGAAGCGGCAGCTGACCGAATACGAACTGGTGCCCGAAGAATGGGGCGGCCAGATCATCTGCGTGCCGGTGAGCGCTAAAACCAGGCAGGGCCTGGACGAGCTGCTGGAAATGATCCTTTTGGTGGCCGAAATAAGCGACTTAAAGGCCAATCCCGACCGACCCGCCCGCGGCACGATCATTGAGGCGGAGCTGGATAAAGGGCGCGGGCCGGTGGCCACCGTGCTGGTGCAAAACGGCACCCTGCACGTGGGGGACAGCGTGGTGGCCGGAACCGCCGCCGGCCGGGTGAGGGCGATGACGGATCACCTGGGCAGGCGCCTTAAAAGCGCCGGTCCTTCGATGCCGGTGGAGGTGCTGGGCTTTTCCGAAGTCCCGCAGGCAGGGGATATTTTGTATGTGGTGGCCGACGAAAAAACGGCCCGGCAAATCGCCGCCAAGCGCATTTTGCGCAAGCGGGAAGAAGAGACCAGAGCCACGGCAGCGCGGGTTTCTTTGGACGACCTGTTCCGGCAGATCAAGGAAGGGCAGGTTAAAGAGTTAAATATTATCTTAAAGGCGGACGTGCAAGGATCCGTGGAAGCGCTTAAGAAGGCGTTGGAGAGCCTGTCCACCGACGAAGTGAGGGTGAACATCATCCACAGCGGCGTGGGGTTAATCAGCGAGACGGACATTTTGCTCGCTTCCGCGTCCAACGCCATCGTTTTGGGCTTTAACGTGAAGGCCGATATTAACGCCCGCAAAGCGGCCGAAGCGGAAAAAGTGGACATCCGTACCTACCGGGTGATTTACGAGGCCATCAACGACGTTAAAGCGGCCATGAGCGGCCTGCTGGAGCCGGAGTACCGGGAAGTAGTCATCGGCCAGGCGGAGGTGCGGAAAATCTTCAAGATTTCTAAGGTGGGTACCATTGCCGGCTGCTACGTCAAGGAAGGAAAGCTGACCAGGGACGCCAAAGTGAAGCTGATCCGCGACGGGACAATTGTTTACGAGGGGAAGCTGGATTCGCTCAAGCGCTTTAAAGACGACGTCCGGGAAGTGCAGGAAGGGTACGAATGCGGCCTGGCTTTAGAAAACTTCAACGATATTAAAGAGGGCGACGTCATCGAAGCCATCACCACCGAAACCATTAAGCGAGAACTGGCGTAAAATAAGGCACGAAGGCAAAACTGGGGGTATGACCATGTCTTACCGTCCTGAACGGCTGGCGGAGGCAATCAAAAAAGAAGTTTCGGATATGCTTTTCCAGCAGGAAATAAAAGACCCGCGCGTTGGCTTTGTGACCATCACGGCGGTAGAGGTGTCGCCGGACTTGCGGGCGGCGAAAATTTATGCCAGCGTTTTGGGCTCTCCCGAGGAACAGAAGGCAACCATGGAGGCTTTGCGGCGCGCCCAGGGTTTTATCCGCAGCGAGCTGGGGAAGCGGATCAGGCTGCGGCATACGCCCGAGATCAGCTTCAAATTGGATACGTCAATTGCCCGGGGCGTCCGGGTGACGCGGCTTTTGAAAGAGATTGAGGGCAGGGGAGACAATATTCATGAATGATCTGCGGGCCATTGCAGGGGCGCTGCAGCAGTCCCGGAAGGTAATTATCAGCGGGCACGTCATGCCCGACGGCGATTGCGTCGGTTCTGTAGCGGCGCTGGGTCTGGCGCTTACCCAGCTGGGCAAAGAGGTAACCATGGCCCTTCCGGACCCCGTTCCGGAAATTTATCTCTTTTTGCCGGGGGCGGCGGATTTTGCCATCGGCGAAAGCGCCTTAACCGTGGATTACGACACCTTTATGGTCCTGGATTGCTCCGTTCCCGAGCGCCTGGGTGTTTTGCGCGCCTTGCTGGAGCGCCGCCTGACGGTTTGCAATATAGATCATCACGCCAGCTCTCACCATTTCGCCGACTATAACTACATTGACCCGCAGGCGGCGGCCACGGCGGAGATCGTGCAGGACCTGTGCGCGCTTCTGGGGGCCAGGATTACTCCTGAGATAGCCGCCTGTCTGTACGCCGGGATTCTTACCGACACCGGCTCTTTTCAATACGAAAACACCACGCCGGACACACATCGCCGGGCGGCTGCGCTGATCGAATGCGGGGCGCCGGCGGTAATGATCAATATCCAGATTTACGAGCAAAAACCGCTCGCGCACTTGAAGGTCCTGGCGGCGGCTTTGCCCACGCTGAGGTTGAGCCCGTGCGGCCGGGTGGCCTGGATGAGCGTTACGCGGGAGCTTCTTGCCAGCCTGGGGGCGAAAGACGAACACGTCAACGGGTTGATCAATTATGCCCGCTCGGTGCGGGGGGTGGAAGTGGCCCTTTTGTTTCGGGAAATTGCCCCGGGTCGCTACAAGGTAAGCTTTCGCTCCAAGGAAGCGGTTGACGTAAACCGCCTGGCTGCCCGGTTCGGGGGCGGAGGCCACGTCCGGGCCGCCGGTTGCGTGCTGGAAGGGGATCTTGACCGCCTGCAGGTCCGGCTGGTGGAGGCGGCGGTGGAAGCAGTAAAGGTGAGCGAGGCTTGATGGACGGCATTTTGAATGTGTATAAGCCGCCCGGGATGACTTCCCACGATGTGGTCGATTATCTTCGCTGCTTGACGGCAGTGAAAAGAGCCGGGCATACCGGCACGCTGGATCCCGGGGCGGCCGGGGTGCTGGTTGTCTGTCTGGGAAAAGCCACCCGCATTATTCAATACTTGCCGGACGATAAGGCCTACCGGGCCCAAATAGCCTTCGGCGTGGCCACGACGACGGGAGACAGTTTTGGAGAAGTGGTGGACAGCCGCGGCGCTTCCGCCTTGACCAGGGACGAGCTGATCGCGGCGATCAAGCTTTTTGAAGGGAAAATCCGGCAGATTCCGCCCATGACTTCCGCCGTGAGACACCAGGGGAAGAGGCTTTATGAACTGGCCCGCCAGGGGCTGGTTGTGGAGCGGAAGCCTCGCGAGGTGTTTATCGACCGCATTGACCTGATCGATGTTTTTGGTTTGGGGACAAGAACGCCGGGCGCGGTGATCGAGCTTTCCTGCTCGGCCGGAACTTACGTGCGTACTTTGTGCGCCGACCTGGGAGAAAAGCTGGGCTGCGGCGCCCACATGAGTTTTCTTTTAAGGACCCGGGTGGGGCCTTTTACCCTGGAAAAATCTTTAACGCTGGAGAGAATTGCCCAGCTGCACCGGCAGGGTTCCCTTCCCGCGGCCCTGGTGGGTTTGCCGGAAGCGCTCACTCATTTGCCGTCGGTCCAGGTTAAGCCTGCGGCCGTAGCGCGGGTGAGGGCAGGCAGCCGGTTGTATCCGGCCGGTATAATCGGGTCCGGCGATCACATAGATGGCGGCCAACGGGTCAAACTGCTTGCCGGCCGTGATCTTTTGGCCGTTGCTGAAAAGAGACGGGACGAGAAAGGGAAGGATTTTTATCAACCCTTGACGGTTGTTGCTTAAGAACGGCTATTTTAGCCGGAACCCTAGAAAGATGCAGTGGAATCCTTACATGGGGGTTTATGCAGAAGTGGAAGTCTACCAGACCTGGCACAACCTTAAAGACCGCTACCCGCGGCTGGCCGTCGGCCTGGGCAACTTTGACGGGGTGCACCTCGGCCACCAGAAATTAATTCGCGAACTGGTTGCAGACGCAAAAAAAATCGGGGGGCATTCCCTCGTCTTTACCTTTCATCCCCATCCCACGGCTGTCCTGGACCCTGCAATCGCCCCTCCTTTGCTTTTGACTCAGGAGAGAAAAGAAGACATGATTGCCCGCTTCGGCGTGGATGTCCTGGTGCGGGCGCCGTTTACGGCTGATTTTTCCCGCACGGAGCCGGAAGATTTTATTGCCGGGGTGCTTTGCGCCGGCCTGGGCGCCCGCGTGATCGTTGTCGGCTACAATTATACTTTTGGTTTCCAGGGGAGGGGAACGGCCGCTTTATTGAAAGAATGCAGCGAGAAGTATAATTATGAACTGCACGTTATCCCCCCGGTGATCATCGACGGGCGGGCCGTGAGCAGCACGTTGATCAGAGAGCTGCTCAAGGCAGGCGAGGTAGCCAAAGCTGCCCAATATCTGGGCTATTTTCCTTTTCTCGAAGGAGTGGTCGTCGCCGGGGACAGAAGAGGGACCGCGCTGGGCTTTCCCACGGCTAATCTGGAGCCGGACGGCAAAGTGCTGATTCCGGCCAACGGCGTTTATTCCGTGCGGGTTCCCCTTGATGGGGACACTTTCCTGGGGGTGGCCAACATCGGCGTGCGGCCGACCTTTTGCGGCCAGAACAAAAGGCCCAATATTGAAGTGCACCTGCTCGATTTTCAAGGCGATCTTTACGGAAAATATCTGCAGGTGCAGTTTATCAGGCGCATTCGCGAGGAAAGGCGCTTCGCTTCCCCCCGTGAGCTGATCGCCCAGATCAAGCAGGATATTTTAATGGCGCGGGGAATTATTCTATAAAAACATAGAAATTCCGAAAAGGTTTTTATCTTTTTTGAGGGGGCCTGGAAGACAAAATGGATAGGCAGTATAGCGAACAGATCGGCCTGTTTTTAAATCTTGGCGATGCGTTGGGAGACCCTGTCGTAGTGGTGGACCAAAATTATCATATAATCGCTTTGAATACACTCGCGGGAGAAATTTTTGGCGCGGATTACCGCCTGGATGAAAAACCGTTATTTTATATCAGACAGGTTTTTTCGGCGGGAGTGCCTTTTAAGGGTGAGTTATTGAGGAAAAATTCCAAAATTTACTGGGCCTATTATTTGCCTTTTTTCCAAGAGAAAAAAGTTGTGGCGGCAATTATCTGGTATCAAAGTGTCACGAAGAAAGAAGAATCGGACGAGGAGATGCAAGCGAGGCTGGAAGCGGCCCTGGAAAAAATACATGAGCTGGAGGCCGTCATTGAGCATTCCCACGACGGGATCTGGATTATGAACGGAAGGGGCGTAACGCTGAAAGTTAATAAGTCGTGGGAAGAATTTTCCGGGATCAAAAGGGAGGAAGTAATTGGCAAGTCCGTCTACGAGATTGTCGACAAAGGATATTATTCGGATTCCGCCGCCATTCACGTGCTCAAGACGAAAAAGCCGAGCACGATTATCTACGAAACCAGCACAGGCCAGAAAGCCCTGGTAACAGGTGTGCCTATATTTGGCGAAGACGGCAATATCTGGCGCATAGTTTCCAACGTTCGCGACATAACGGAGCTGGATACCTTGAGGAAAGAATTAGAAAAGGCGCAGAATATTGCTTCCCATTATCAAGAAGAACTGCGGCTGCTTCAGGAAATAAATAGTGAGAACAGCTTGCTGGTCGCGCACAGCGAATGCATGCGCAAATTAATTGATAAAATTAAGTTGGCGGCAAGAACGGAATCAACTATTTTAATTCTGGGCGAAACAGGGGTCGGCAAAGAAATTGTTGCCCGCCTGATCCATAACGTAAGTCCGCGGCGGAAAGGCCCTTTTATAAAAATTAACTGCGGAGGCATCCCCCAGACCCTTTTAGAGTCCGAACTGTTTGGTTTTGAAGAAGGCTCTTTTACCGGTGCGCGCAGGCGTGGGAAGGTAGGGATGTTTGAACTGGCCAACAAGGGCACCCTTTTTTTAGACGAAATTGGAGAAATGCCTTTAGAGCTTCAGCCCAAGCTCCTCCACGCTCTCCAGGATCATCAGATCATGCGCATTGGCGGAACGGAACCGATCAAACTGGACGTGCGCATCATTGCCGCCACCAATCGGGACCTGGAGAAGATGGTGGCAGAAAACAAGTTCCGGAGAGACCTTTATTACCGGATAAACATTATTCCCCTCCATATACCGCCGTTAAAAGAGAGGAAAGGGGACATCATCCCCCTGGCTTTTCACTTTCTCCGCCAATTTAATCGGAAATACGGCGTGGCGAAAAGGTTCTCGTCTGGCTTTGTCAAATTTTTGCTTGAGTATGACTGGCCTGGAAACGTCCGCGAGCTGGAAAACTTTATCGAGAGAATGGTCGTGATGACCCCCGGCGACCAAATCGACCTGGAGCACTTAGATGCCGGGATGCAGAAAAACATAAGGCCAAAATCTTTAAAGCATGCCGTAGAACTGCTGGAAAAGGAGCTCATTTCGCAGGCCTTAAAAGAGTACGGCAGCACGTATAAGGCAGCTAGTGTGCTGGGCATTACGCAACCTACTGTGGTTCGCAAGGCTCGCAAGTACGGCCTGCGCGTAAATGATCTAAAACAATAAAACAAAACAGGCAACCTGCCTGCTTTTATTGCCTGCAAAAGCTTTCAAGCAGCTTCTTTTTGTCCTGGAAAAACCACTTCCTCTATCGCCTTGCTGCGGCTGCCTCCCTGCGTTACAGGCTGCCTGTCAATACCGCCCAGAAGTTTTTGCGTATTAATAAATAAATAAAAAAGGCTACTTGTGAGCCTTCTCTTCCTTTTTCGCTACGGAAAAGATAATAAACATGGTAATGGCCCAGACTACGAGACTTGCCAGCGAGCCAAGAATGCCCGATGTCCACATGTTGTGGGTAACCCTGTCTACCGCTACAATCAACACGCAACAGAGCACAACTACTGCGTAGCTAAGAATGAGACCAATTATGCCGCTCACCATCTAAAGATCCTCCTTACTTGTTTATGTATTTTTTTTCACTTGCTTTTGACCAGCAATTTGTGCAAAAAACGTGCCAAACGCCGGAGAGGGTACGAATGTAAACTGATCTGTTGAATGCTTTTTTAATTATAATACTTTAATGCATTGTAGTCAAAAGGCAGGGATTATTTATTCAAGATTTATAGAGCACCGAAGCTAATACATAAATGTATTACGATAAACATTTATGTATCGGAAAGCAGGATTGTGGACTCAGTAACTCCTGTTTTTGACGGAAGTGTATATTGATTATTATCATAATATAAAGATAATTCAAAAAAATAGTCCCCACATAAAAAAGAAAAAAACGATACAAAACATTACCTGGTAATTCAATAATGTATCATATAAAACTTTGATATACCTCAACAATATCAAGTAATAAAGTCTGAACCAATACATTATTGTATTACCTTTCGCGAGAAAACTGGCATCAGACCTGCCCTCTCAATATGGCATATTTTTTGCAAGTACATAAGAATAAAGCCGGCAAAATTAAACGCAATTTATTAATTTCTGTACGGAGGCACCGAAACGGCATGATCAACCCGGAGAAAATGCAATACGCGCCGGATAACTACAAAAAAATTAAAGAGGTTGGTTGGCGGCAGGATTTTGGGACGAAAGAAAGTCTTCAAAAATTTACTGATGATTTTGATGATTTTATCGATCAAGTGCTGGTCCTGGCCAGGCACTTCCTTGAGGCCAGGGGGATTAAAATAGCTTACACTCCCCCCGAGCAGCGGCTGGGGATCAAGGAATCGTGGAGATGCATCAAGATCTTTAGTAACAATAAGGTTTATTATCGAATCGGCAAAACAAAGCTGCGTAAAGGTCCCTATCAGGGCAAAAAACTTTTATTTATCGATCTCGTCATGGACGGGCAGAAAAGAAAAGTTTTTTTGCCTCTGCTGAGTTTAAAAAGACAGATGGAAAGAAAATTGGGCGAGGTTTTGGAGCGGGAGTTACCTTCTGTAGAGGCCACCGGGAAATACCGTCTGAAGTTATTTATGCCTTTTTGGATGGTCGAAAGAGGGGATGTCAGGGCAGTTTCCCGAAAACTTTCTACTTTTATTCTGGTTACGCAGAAGACCTTGCATGAATTAGGAGTAGGCCTAGATTGAACTTTGTTGAAATTTATCTTTTCTAGAAAATAGTTTTCCAGGGGAAGGTTGTTATGGAAGAAGAATTATAAAAAAATCGTAAGAAATGTTAGTTATTTTTAATCATTTTTTAAATTAAAAAATATTAATCCGGAGGGATTCTAGACCGTAGGTGCGCTCCAGCGCAAGGCTCTTGCTCTTTTTACCCGGCCCGGCCAAAGCCGGGGAAGCGGTAAGTGCCTTCGCGGTGGTCACGACGACACTTGTGTTTTACTTCATCCACGGTGCTTTTGCGAATTTTCTTTTCAAGGCAATCGGTTTTTGCGCCGGAAAAACAATTAATGAGGAGGGGAATTGAAGTGGGTGAATTGTTCCAGTTTCTGGACGGCGAAAACGAAGTTAAAGTGAAACGATTTTCCAGTTACATGGCGGTGGTAATCGTGGTCCTTTCTTTGTTGAGTTTTGCGGCAGGAGTTATTTTTCTCCGGGATAGTGTTTTCAAAAACTATTTCAACCCGTCCCGCCACGCCATTGTCGAACAGGATCCCGAAACCATGGAGATCTTTGCCTGGAAAGATGCCAGCGGCAACGTTTACACCCCGGACAATCCGGATGTTAAACACTTTCCTTACGGAACGATGTTCTTGCTGCTGGTTCTCCTTGTCCTGGCCACCCAAAGCCACAGCTTGATTGTAAAAAATTACGCCGCGAACCTGGTGATTAGAAACCACCCTCCGGTTGTCTGCACCAGCGCCGGAAGGAGTTTTTGCCCCGAGGTTATCCACCCTGGCGGTGGAAGCGGAAATGCCCGGCGGACGCAAGCAGCAACAGGTTAGCTGGAAGAGCCACAGATTAGCTGGCAGTTTAAGGTTGCCCACCAGAGGTGAGGGCAGTGAACATTTTTTTGCCTGTAGCGGGAGTCCAGTTGAGCGCCTGCCTGTTGCTGGGGCTGGGTGGTATGGTCGGTCTTTTGTCGGGATTGTTCGGAGTAGGCGGGGGTTTTTTGCTCACCCCGCTGCTCATGATGATCGGGGTGCCTCCGGCGGTTGCCGCGGCCAGCGACACCAACCAGATCGTGGCTGCCTCCGTTTCCGGTACCCTTGCCCACGGGCGAGTCGGGAACGTGGATTTTAAGCTGGGGCTTGTAATGATCGTAGGCGGCCTGTTGGGCGGCACGATAGGCACCAATCTGGTGCGCCTGCTCCGGCAGCTGGGTAATTTTGATTTCGTGATCAAGATCATCTACGTAATTATGTTGCTGGGGGTAGGCGCTTTTATGTTTCAGGAAAGTCTGCAGGCTCTGCGAAAAAAGAGCGCTCCCGGAGATGCTCCGGCGCCGGGGCGGCCCGGCTTGCTGCAACGCCTGCCGCTGAAAGTTTATTTCCCGACCAGCGGGATTGAATGTTCCGTGTTGGCTTTGCTGGGCCTGGGTTTTCTGATTGGCCTGCTGGCCGCCTTGATGGGTGTTGGGGGCGGATTTATCATGCTGCCGATCATGATCTACCTTCTGCGCATCCCCACCTTAAAAGCCGTGGGCACCAGCCTGTTTACGGTGCTTTTCACCGCTATTAACGTGACGATGTCCCAGACATTGATCAACCAGACGGTCGACCTGTTGCTGGCCTTGTTGCTCCTGCTTGGTTCGGCGGTGGGCGCCCAGGTCGGTGCGCGCCTCGGCCGCCTGCTCAAGGCAGAGCAACTGCGGATCATCTTCTCGTTGATCGTCCTGGGCGTCATGGCCAAAATGGTTTACGATCTCCTGGTTCCTCCGGCTTCCTTGATCGTCCTGGGAGGAGGACACTGAGATGCGTTTTAAAACAATTAAAGCATTTGGATATTTTCCGGCTTTGTTAATTGTTCTCCTCGCCTTTCCCGGGGGTGGTCGGCCGGCCCTTGCTGCCGGGGTAACGGTTGCAGTGGCACCGGGAGAAATTGACGTGGGCCTGGATTTCCGGGGGCAGGAAGTAGAGCTAACCGGAACCGTTCCGGCGGGCAGCGACGTCTTCGTCAAGGTAGTTTCCCCGGCCCGGAACGTGAACTTAACCAGAAAGGGCAGGGTGGGTTTTTTATGGATGAAGGTTGCCCAGGCAGAAGTGGAAGGGATTCCGAAAATGTACCAGATCTTCTCCTCCCGGAAGATTAACGACCTCCCTGCTGAGCTCCAGGCCAAAATGGGCATCGACCAGAACTTTCAGGCCGTGCGTGATGCCTGTAAGGTTAAGGAAATAAGCGGTAATCAGCTGCGCCTGCTCTCGGGTGAAGAAGGCAAAGAATACCTAGACGCCCTGATTAACATGTATCAACGGGATAATCTGTACGCCGTCAGGGAAAACACCGTCCAAAAAAGCGGTAATCGCTTCCGGGTTTTCGTCCCATTGCCCGCTTCGGTGGCCTTTGGAGAAACCCTGGTCTCAGTTTATGCCGTTGATGTTGCGAACGGCAAAATTTTAGGGGAGGCAAAAAACAATTTTACTGTCCGCCCGGTAGGCTTGGTCGGGCTGGAGCGGGCCATGGCCAAGACTAACGGCCCACTGTACGGTATTTTGGCGATATATATCGCTCTGGCCGCGGGCTTGGTTATCGATTTGCTTTTCAACTACCTGAACAAACTTTTCCGGCTTTCTAAAAAAACAGTTCCGCAGAATTAGTAAGAGGCTCTGGTAATCTATTAAAAGAAAGGAAAGAAAAGTAAGGAGTGTTGCACCATGGTTTCCCCGAAAAAAATTCACCAGTGGCTCATGAAGGCCCTGGAAGAGCCATTCTTTCGCGCCGAAATATACAGGGCGGAAATACTTCTGAAAAAGAGCAGGAATCGCGGGCGTGACCGGCAGGAAGAATTAAAAACGGACGATCATCAGGAAGAAGATTACGAAGCAACCACGCTCAGCGGGAAAATCTTTTCGCATTAAATTTCATTCCATCTTCAACCCTGCCGCCCGCCTGACCGACTTCCCGCGGGCGGCCTCGGCAAGTTCGAAACAAGAGTTTTTTACGGCTGGACAGGGAAAAAATTCGATACGAAAGTGGAGCAGGTAATGCAATAGTGTATCGGATGAGATGATACAATAATTAAGGGGATGTTAAAAATTTCACAATAACTGATAATGCATTTCTGTATCAGGATTAAAAAAAAACGTTAAGTCAGGGTCGCATTTTCACAATGGCATGCTTTTTGCAGTTATAAAAGTACAGGTAAAGAAAGTGAAATAAAAAACATATGGGTAAGGAAGGTGAGAGTGGGTGTAATTGGGTGTAATTAGGTATGTTTTTGTACCTATAGGTTCTTTTTGCTTTAAAAAAAATCTGATGAACTAAGAAAGGAGTCAGAAGATGAAAAAACCGAAATGCGTTTATGTTTTTCAGTTTGATGAAGTCCGGGCAGACCACTTGTCTGTAAACGGCTACTACCGCAGGCAGAAGAATATTGAGGAGATTGCCAAGCAGGGGGTCGTGTTCAGCACGGTTATTTCGGGCAGCTCTTATACGGGGGCGGCAACACCGATTCTGTGGACAGGCATGATGGGGCCGCACACCGGCGTCCGGGACCCCTTCCACGTTGTTTGCCCGCCTTTGCTTCAGGAGTATATTAAAAAATATTTGGGTTGGGCCACCCAAGGGTGCATGAGCCAGAGCGTCGCCGGCTCAGGAATCGGAATGAACAACGGCTTCGACATTTTCATTGAGCCCACCGACCCGAACGCTCCCGACACTTGGGGCGACGGTGTTGAGCACTGGCAGTGGCTGGGTGTCAACGTGGACGGAAGATTCCACGCAAAACCAGTGGGAAAAAGATATGTGGACGAAAACATTGAGTTTATTAAGCAATGCGCCAAAGAAGGAAAGTCGTTCTATCTTTACAATCAATTCTATGAAACCCACACCGGCTCCGAAGAGTATCTGGTTAGGTCCGGCCGGATCAAGGAAGGCGAGATGCCCGAAAACGCCTATTACGACGCGAAAATCAAGCTGGCCGACGAAGAGGTTATCGGCAGCGTGATCGCCACTCTCAAAGAAGTCGGTTATTATGATGATGCACTGATCGTCATCACCGGTGACCACGGAACTACGCTTAGACACGAGTGCTGGCCTTTCGGCGATTACATTTACGATCCTGTAGATTTAGGCGATTTGCCCAACACGCACTCCAGTCTTTACGACGTAGACTTAAAGATTCCTCTGATCATTAAATCCCCCAATCTGCCCCCGCAATGTATTGGCAAGAGAATTGACGGCCAGGTCAGGTCAATTGACATTATGCCCACCATCATGGACCTGCTGGGGATTTTAGACAAAGTCGAAGTGCCGTTGGATGGCGAGAGCCTCGTTCCGTGCATGGAAAAGTTGAGAGGGCACGGCAAGCGCGCCTACGCCGAGACGGTCTGGTCGGCCTACGGCATGGGCGCCAGGCAAGCGCTGCGGGAGGAAAACTGGAAGTACATCCGGTACGCCTCCTCCATGTATGAAGAATTCTTTGATCTGAAAAAAGATCCGCTGGAGCAGAACAACCTCATCGACAGGCTTAAGTTCCACGCTCCCAAGTGGTTGCAGCAGTTGCGTGAGCAGTGCAATGACCTGTACAGGGCCGAGCCGAAGGGAATCGTCCGCCGGGAGATGCCGGAGGAAGAGAAGAAGGCCATTGAAGCACGCCTGCGCGCTTTAGGTTATATTACCGAATAGTCAATTGGGCGAATAACGGGAGGGGGGAAATCCTTCCCCCTCCTCTCCCTTCCTTTTGTAACAAGTTAGCAAGTTCAATGAGAGAGGTACTTTCATGAAAAATGTCATTCTCTTGACTATCGACACGTTAAGAAAAGATGTTTTGGGCTGCTACGGCGGAGGGAACCTGACTCCTTTTCTTGATTCTCTTCAGGAGCGCAGCATCAGGTTTACCAATGCCTATTCCGGCGGGCCTTACACCCAGGCAGGTTTTCCGGGCATCCTGACTTCCTCCTACTATCTTGACTTTGGGAGGCAGAGGGGAAAATGCCCGCCGCAGCGGGTGCTTGTCTCCGAGGTGCTTAAAAAAGCCGGGATAACTACGGCAGCATTTCACTCCAATGCCTACCTCTGCGCCTTTTTTGGCTGGAACCGGGGGTGGGATACCTTCTATGATTCGATGGAAGCCAATGTGGATGAAAAAGTGCCTTATATCAGGGCCCGCGAGATCAACAGGAAGGCAGCCGGCTGGCTGGAATTCCATAAAGAAAGAGGCGGCGAGAAGCCCTTTTTCTTGTGGGTGCACTACATGGACGTTCACGAACCTTACGTGCCGGAGCGTAAGTACGTGGATGAGGTAGACCCCAGCATCAAGTTAAGCGAAGATGAAATGTTCGCCTTATTTAAAAATGTGGTTTTAAAGCGGGATGTTTCCAACAAGGACACGGTTGAATTGCTCCGCAAGCTTTATTTAGCCCACGTGCGGGAAGTAGACGAAGCCGCGGCGGAGTTCTTCGAGATTTTACAGAGGCTTGGTTACCACGACAACTCCGTGGTCATCATTACCTCCGACCACGGCGAGGAGTTTGGCGAACACGGCGGGCTTTCCCACGACGGCAAGATGTATCAGGAGCTGGTGAACGTCCCCTTGATCATTTACGATCCTTCCCTGAAAAAAGGTGTCGTATCCGAAACCGTGGTGAGCACCCTGGATGTACCTCCTACGATTACCCATCTTTTTGGCGTCGCGCCCTCAGGAGCCTGGCAGGGGCAGTCCCTGCTCCCCCTCGAGGCGTACCAGCCAAGGGGAGTCTACGGCGAGTCCATTGACAAACAGGGGAGCCACGAAAAAGGAGACGAAAAAGAAGTCCACTTTTACCGCGAGGGCGAACTGAAAATCATTTACCGCGAAACGGATGACTCCTGGGAGTTGTACGACCTGGGGGACGATCCGGAGGAGCGCAACAATATCGTCGACAAAACGACGGTGACTGAATACATGATGAAAAAGGTAATTCCCAGAGTAAGGAGATACGAAAGACAACAGCAATAACTTCAATGGAGGTGCTATTAAGTTATGCCAAACGGCAAACCTTTAAGCAAGCAGAGAATCGAAGAGCTGGAAACGTACATCCACATATCTCAAAACATCGTGCGAGAGGCCTACCGCCAGTTCGACCCCAAGGACATCCGCCTGGTTTGGTCGGGCCATAAAGACAGCACCCTGACCCTGTGGATCTGGCGAGAGACCTGCAAAAAATACGGCTTCGAGATGCCCCGGGCAGTCACCATCGACGAAGGAGATACCTTTGAGGAAGCGGAAGAATTCCTGGCCAAGATGAGCAAGGAATGGGGCATTCAGCTTGACGTGGCCAAAAACGAGGACGTGCTGCGGGCGTGCAATTACACGCTGGGCGCAGATGTTTGGATAAAGGACCTTAACGAGCGGAACCGTGAGGAGATTAAACGCATTGGTTTCGGCGACCTGGAAAGATTCCCGTTTGAGGCGGAATCCTTCATCGGCAACCACCTGATGAAGTCCGTGGCGCTGAACGTTTATCTGGAGGAGAACGATGTAAAGGTGATCGTCCAGGGCCTGCGCTGGGACGAACAGCCGGTGAGATCTGACGATCCTTATTTTGAAAAGGTCGAGGCGCAATACCTGCAGCCGGCCCAGGTGCGGATCCGCCCGATTCTCCACATTAAAGAGCGGGCTCTGTGGGATATTTATCACCACTGGAAGCTCCCGTTCGTTTCTCTATACGCCCAGGGCTACCGTTCCCTCGGCGCCAAGACGACGACGCAAAAGATGTCCGATCTGCCGGCCTGGGAGCAGGACCTGGAAAACACGGTGGAGCGGGCCGGCCGGCGCCAGGATAAGGAAGCGGCCATGGCTAGGCTGCGGGCTTTGGGATACATGTAGTTGCAATTTAAAAGCGTAAAAACGGCGCCCCTTCCAGTTCAGTTGCTGCTTGCAGGAAAAAGAAGACGGGGCCATTTTGAGGTGGGTAAAATGGCAGCGCGTACTGTTCAAATTCTATAAAGAATAAAAATCCCCTCTTCCGTGAATCTGTGGCGCTGCCATTCTCTTTTCTATTTAGGCCCCGACACGAATAAGGAAAAAGAAAACTAATTAATTTTAGCAGAGCTTCAATTTGAAAGTCAAGCAAGTGTCGGGGCAAACGGGGCAAATGTTAACTTTGCCTAAATAAAGAAGGGACAGGCCGAAGGATGGTGTAAAGAAGTAAGCGCAAGGAAGTTGTAAGTAAAAAAGTATAAAAATTGGAAAAAGAAGAAAAAGTGAGGTGACTTCTGGAAGGAAAGGCTTTAGAAAAATTATCTATTAGCGGGAAAGGAGATAATGGAGTAGATTGGAGAGGATTGGTAAAGAACCCAGGCGGAAGTTTTTGTGCATGTAAAAGTGAATGATAATACAAGTAACAAGATGGTCAACTCAACAAAGAAGAAGGAGGAGGTTAGTTAATGGGCGCGAGAACAATCAGGATACTCGGGTTTGAAAGAACGGTTTTGGAATGGATTACTCTGGCGGTTGGCCCTCTTCTATACTTTCTAATTTTAAGCTTACCTATAGGGACTGTAACCCAGCGCGGGGGACTGGCCATCATTGTCTGGGCTGCCTGGTACTGGGGTACCGGAGTAATCCCCACCGGTTACACCATCTTTATCCCCCTTTTAGGAACTGCTTTTCTCCCGGGCATGGACTGGGGCAAAATTACTAAGAGCATAATCCACCCAGGTCTCGGGATGCTGCTGGGCCCGGCTCTCATCGTCTGCATGTGGACGAGGTGGGGGTTGACCCGCCGCATGGCGCTCTTCTGCCTCAAGTGGGTCGGCACTTCCGTCCGGGCGCAAGCGGTGGTGTGGGTGATGTTTGCGACAATAATTAGCTTTATTGCCGCAAATACCGTTATCGCCATAGCACTCACCCCTATCGCCCTCGAGATTCTCAAATATGTTGGCTATGACTCGAGCCAGAAGTTAAAGAACAGTGCAAGCGCAATGCTTATAATCATTGCCATTGGCGTCGGCGCTTCCCTGGGAGGCTTCTTAACCCCAATGGCTGGTGGACAGGCTGTAATTACCTGGCAGCAATTGGTAGACACCCTCGGACGGCCGGTGGCCATGGCCAGTTATACGGCTACCCTTGTACTTCCGGTGTTTCTGAGCATGATCCCGGTGGCCATTTTGTTTGGGGCCATTTTTCCCGTAGAAAGGAAGTACTTTGAAGGCTCCCACGAGTATTTTGAAGAAGAGCTCAAAAAGATGGGCCCCATTACAAAGTCTGAAAAGTGGGGCTTTTACCTTTTCATCCTGGCGGTTCTTCTCCCGTTCCTGCAGCCCTTGTGGATGCCGTACCTCCCGAAAGGCATGAATATCACTCCCGCGCTGATTTTCAGCGTTGTTACGGGCATCCTGGCGCTGTTGCCCGCCCCGGACGCAGGTGCTCCTTACGGGAAGCCTTTTGAATTCCAAAAAGGGGAAAGACTTTTAAGTATAAACGCGGTAAAGGTGCTTCCCGTGCACGCGTTCTTGCTCTGGCCCACGGCGATGAGCATCGCCGTCCTGGTCAACGACACGGGCGCCAGCAAGCTGATGGCTTCTTTTCTCGGAAGCTACTGGGACCTTCCGGCTTACGTCGGAGTAGGTATCTTTGTAGCGTTCTGCCTTTTTATGGGTAATATAGCTTCCGACACCGGCGCTGCCGGGATGTTGGCCCCTATCGTGGGCGCCGCCACTGTCGCCGCCGGCCAAAACCCGATCCCGTGGCTGCTCATGATGGGCTATACAGTAAACTTCTCCTTTATGGTGCCTACTGCTACGGGAACCATGGCGCTTCCTATTGCACTTGAAGGCAAAGCTTCCTGGCGTTTGCCCGTTTACGGGTTCTTCTGTGCCATTGCCTGCGGGCTTGTTTCCTGGTTGTTCTGGGGTACGGTTATGCATTTCGACCTAAAATTCTGGCAAAACCTCTAGTTTTTGCTGAGCAGAAACGAAAACTACAGAAACGAAAACTAAATACTATTAGAAAGAAATAGTAAATTAATCCCGTCTTTTGCGCCTTGTTTGTTTTCAAAAAATTATCCACGTGACGTGGATAATTTTTTTGAAAACTTTTTCAGGCGGCCCTTTTGAGGCGGGTAAGGTTAACAAAAATAACCGGCCCGGAGCCTATAAACAGATTAAAAAACAAAAATGCGGAGGGAAAACAATGATCATTGGCTTGATCGTCATCCTTGTTCTCGTTTTGGCGCTACCCTTTCTGGTTAAAAAAATCGAGCACAACCTGGAGTTTTTTCTTTTTGTAATGGGCCTGGCGGCCACCATTGTTTCCGGAGTGCTAGGCAAAGAGCTCGTCGTGGAAATACTGGAGAACCGCTTTTTGTACATGATCACCGGCGCCGTCCTGATTGCCGGGCTTTTGTTCAAGCTCTTCAAGGATAAAGTGAAGAACGCCGTTGATTTCATTCTCAAGTACCTTCCTTTAAAGCTCTTTCTCTTTTTCATCACCGTCGTGCTCGGTCTGTTGTCCAGCGTCATCACCGCCATTATCGCTTCCCTGGTCCTGGTGGAAATCATCAGCGTCCTGCCACTTTCGCGCAAAGACAAGGTCAACCTGGACATCGTTGCCTGCTTTTCCATTGGTTTGGGCGCCGCGCTCACGCCCATTGGGGAGCCTCTTTCCACCATCACCATTTCGAAGCTAAACGCTGATTTCTGGTATCTTTTGCGGGAAATTGGCGTTTTTGTGATCCCCGGGGTAGTGGCCATGGGCCTTTTCGGGGCTTATTACGCGGGGAGCAGGCGGCTCGTGGAAGGGGAAGCTGTTCTTTGCTCCGCCGGACAGGCGGAAAACCCGCGGCCCCTGGTTAGTGTGCCCGCGGAAGGGTGTGAGGAAGACACCGCCGGGTGCAACCTTGCCGCCGCCGAAACCAAAACGGCGGCCGCCGAAGCGGCTGCCGGGGAAGAGGACGCCGGGGAAGAATCTTACCAGGGCGTCTTTCTGCGGGCGCTGAAAATTTTCGTTTTTGTTATTGCATTGGAGTTGTTAGGTGCTGGTTTTAAACCGGTCATCGACACCTACGTAATTTACTTCGACAGCAGATTGCTTTACTGGGTGAACATGATTTCCGCCATTCTGGACAACGCCACCCTGGCGGCGGCGGAAATCAGTGCGAAGATGACCTCGCAGCAGATTCAGGCCGTCCTGATGGGGCTTTTGATCAGCGGCGGCATGCTCATCCCCGGCAACATCCCCAACATTGTTTCTGCCGGGAAGCTCAAAATCGGCAGCCGCGAATGGGCCCGCCTGGGCGTCCCCCTGGGGCTGGTCTTGTTGGTCGTTTACTTTATTGTTCTCTTCATGATTTAAGGTGGGAGAAGAGGTAGGTTTTTGGCTACAAAAGATTTAGGAATTGACCACGGAGCAGTTCTTTGGTCGGGGAGCCGGGGAAGTGAATCCTTACGGGGCCTGGATATTGGGTCTGGCAATATGTTACACAACCATCCTGATCGCCCTCGGCAACATTGTCAAAAGCAAAGCCCAGAACGGAGAAGGGTTTTGGGTGGGAGGGAGGAGTTTTCGGGCGTGGATGGTTTTTGTTTGCACCACCGGTCTCTTTTCCGGTTCCTCTTATATTTCAATTCTGGAGTTGTCTTACGCCAAAGGGGTGTCCGCCGGCTGGTACGGGGTGGCCGAAATGGTGCATGTCCTGATTATTGCCCTCCTGTTCATCGGCAACTACCGCCGACGAATGGTGGTCACCATCTCGGGTTTAATTGGCGAACGCTTTGGCCGGCTTGCTTTAGGAGTGGCCGGATTGATTACTGCTTTTACTTTTCCTATGTGGACGGTCGCCAATACCCTTTCCTTTGCCGTCGCCCTCGATGTTTTCACGAACTTTTCGCTCCCCGTAACGGTAACCATCAGCGTCGTGCTCTTGCTGATTTTTCTCCAGGCCGGCGGTATGTGGTCGGTGGTTGTAACTCAGGCGGCAAACAATATCGCCTTTGTGCTCATGTTCTGCGTTGGAATATACGCTTTTTTTACCAGGCCCGGCCCTGCCGGTTTGCTCCGGCTGGCTTGCTTTCGCCCGGAAATGTTTGACCCGGATGCAGTGGGGTTGCAATTAATTATTGCCTGGTTCGCCACCTTTTTAATTAACGTTTTGACGGCTCAGGCGGCCTTCCAAATGGCTCTTTCCTGCCGGACGCCGCAGGAAGGGCGAAAGGGTTTGTTAATAGCTTTTGGGGCCGATATAGTTTTTATTTCCTTGGGAATTTTATTTGGCCTGGCGGCTGCTGCCGTAGCGCCCGGCCAAAAGAGCGGAATGATCGGTGTCCCTGTTTATCTTAGTCAGGTTTTGCCACCGCCTCTGGTGGGACTTTTTTTTATGGGCATTTGGGCCTGTGCCCTGGGTTGGGGTGCGCCCTGCCAGTTTTCCGGTTCCACCAGTCTGGGCCGGGATTTTGCGGGGGCAATAAATCCGAGAGTAACCGATGCGCAAAAGGTCGTTTACACGAGGTGGTCTCTTGTGTTGTTGACCGTCGTGGTGATTGTATTGGCCCTTTTGCGGAGCGAACAGGCCGCCTGGTGGAATGTATTGGCCTGGACGCTCCGCAACGGGACCACCTTCGCCCCGGTGGTGGCCACTCTGTTTTGGCCATTGGCTACCCGCCGGGCGGCAGTGGCAGCCATGGTTACCGGTTTTCTTGGCGGATTGGCCTGGTATTGCCTGGGTCAGTGGAACCCGGTTAATTTTTACTTCCGGATACATCCCGTATTTTTCGGAATGTCGATGAATATCTTGACCCTGGCAACGGTCACCTTAGTAGAAAAGGCCGGGCAATGGCAACTGGCGAGAAAGCTCACTCCCGGGCGCAAGGCGGGAACCTTTGTAGGGATTGCCGGGGTACTACTTTTTGGCGTGCTTGCCTTTCCTCAATTAGCCTGGCTCTCAAAATCTGGTCTGCTTGGCCTCAACTTATTCCTGCTGGTCGGATCTTTATTTATTGCCGTCCTCGCCCTGATTGTGCCGAAGAAAAACGACGGCCACACCTGAACATCCCTGCCGCACCCCCGCCGCCCCACCGAAAGATTGCATGGCTCATCTAGAAAGTCGATGCTCAAAGAAAGTTTACTTCTCCTCCTGGTTATGCTACAATAGACAGTGTTAAAGAGCTTTTTAGTTAAAGAGCTTTTTTACCCTGGAAAAGGAGAGGTTTCGTTGGGGGCCCCCAAATTTGACGCCTCGGAAGAGGAGATCAAAAAATGGGTCCATTCTATCGCTCTGATTTGTTTGAGCGAAGAGTTCCAGGAATTGAAAAATGAACTGGAGGAGATCTACCGCCAGGCGAATGTTAAGGACCCGGTGATTGTTGCTTTTCAAGACGCCCTCTACGCCTTTTTGGCAGAGAAAGAAGAAAAGACCGATTTTTCCCGCGGGGGCCTTTTGTAAAATGCGGGTGATCATCACCGAACACGCACGCAAGAGGCTGAACGACATGCGCCAAGAAAAAATTACGGTGGCAGACATCATCAATGCCGCCAGCAGCATCCCGGGGCGGATTCCAACAGCCACCCGTTTCCGGGGGTTTTTGGCCAAATCGGGCCGGGTGTTTGACATTGTCGCCAAAGACATTCCGGATGGCCGCCTGGTGATCACGATTATTGGGAAATGAACTGCAGACCAGGTAATTCGTTTGTTGGCCCAACGACGGTTCACTTAGTCTGCAGCGATTAGGTCAGATTACGGGGAGGTGAGCAAATGGCCTTTACAGTAGAAGAAAAACAGGCAGTGATTGAGCAGTACAAGTTGCATGAAAACGATACCGGGTCGCCGGAAGTGCAGGTAGCCCTTTTAACCCGGCGGATTAATAACCTTACCGAACACCTGAAAATCCACAAAAAAGATTTTCACTCGCGGCGCGGCCTTTTGAAAATGGTCGGCCACCGGCGGGCGCTTTTAAACTATCTCCGCGAGCGCAATTTTGAACGCTACCGCGCGCTGATTGAGAAACTGGGTTTGCGCAGATAAAAAGCGGGGGTTCTCCCCGCTTTTTTCTAGGCTTTGCGGCGGGTCGGGGGGCGGGAAAGTACCTGCGGACCTTTTGCCGGCAATAATAAATTGAATTGAATAGAGGATCAGGAGGTTTAATTTTGCATGTTCGAGCAACAGATGCTGGAAAGGGAAATTGAGATCGGAGGCCGGCCTTTAAAACTGGTGCTGGGCAAGGTGGCTAGGCAGGCCGGAGGCTCCGTCCTTGCCAAATATGGCGATACAGTGGTGCTGGTCACGGCCACCATGGCGCAGGACGTGCGGGAGGGAATCGATTTCTTCCCGCTTACGGTGGATTACGAAGAAAGGCTTTACGCGGTGGGGAGAATTCCCGGGGGCTTTATTAAGCGCGAGGGGCGCCCCAGTGAAAAGGCGGTCCTGAGCGCGCGCCTGATTGACCGCCCCATCCGCCCGCTTTTCCCCAAAGGTTTCCGCAACGAAGTACAGGTGGTGGCTACCGTCCTTTCCGTGGATCAGGACAACCCGCCGGAGATAACGGCCATGATCGGGGCTTCGGCGGCCCTGCACGTGAGCGAAATTCCTTTTGGCGGCCCAATTGGAGGGGTCATCGTCGGCCTTGTTGACGATCAATATGTAATCAATCCTACTCTTGCCCAGGCGGAAAAGAACCGGATGCATCTGGTCGTCGCCGGGACGGAAGAGGCCGTGATGATGGTGGAGGCGGGGGCCCGGGAGGTGCCCGAGGCGTTTATTTTGGAAGGAATTGCTTTTGGCCATGAAAAGATTAAAGAAATTGTCAATTTTATAAAAGCTTTTCGGGAAGAAGCGCTGGCCCTGGGCCTGGCCAGGCCGAAGTTTGAGCCCGCCATTGAAGAAATTAACCCGGAAGTAGAGCAGGCTATGGCGGAAGTGGAAGAAAAGATCAGGGCGGCGGTGCAGCGCTGCATTGACGAGAAGATGGACAAGAAAGACCGGGAAAAATTCTTAGAAGACGTGAAGGTCGGGCTGGTGCAGACCTACCTGGAGGCTTTTCCGGAAGAAGAAAAAAGCATAAGGAAAGTTGTGGAAAATATAGAGAAGAAAATTGTCCGGGAATTTGTCCTCAAGCAAAAGATCCGCATTGATGGAAGGGCTCTGGATGAGATTCGCCCCCTTTCGATCGAAGTGGGGCTCCTTCCCAGGACGCACGGCTCCGCCCTTTTTACCAGGGGGCAAACACAGGTGCTTTCCACCGTAACCCTGGGCCCCATCTCCGACGAGCAGATTTTAGACGGCCTGGATGTAGAGGAAACCAAGCGTTTCATGCATCATTACAACTTCCCGCCCTATAGCACGGGGGAGGTGAGGCCGATCAGGTCGCCCGGGCGCCGGGAAATTGGCCACGGGGCGCTGGCGGAAAGGGCGCTGGAGGCCGTCATTCCGGGGGAAGACGTCTTCCCTTACACCATCCGGATCGTTTCCGAAGTTTTGGAATCCAACGGCTCAACCTCGATGGGGAGCGTTTGTGCCAGCTGCCTGAGCCTGATGGACGCGGGGGTGCCCATCAAGGCGCCGGTCTCCGGGGTGGCCATGGGCCTGATCAAAGAGGGAGACGAGGTGGCGATTCTCACCGACATCCAGGGAATCGAAGACCACCTGGGGGACATGGATTTTAAAGTGGCCGGTTCCGCCAGCGGTATAACGGCGCTCCAGATGGATATTAAAATCCCCGGCGTCACTAGGGAAATCCTGGCCAAAGCCCTGGCGCAGGCCCACGAGGGCCGGATGTATATCCTCAAGAAGATGCTGGAGGTCCTTCCGGAGTACCGCAAGGAGCTGTCCCCCTACGCGCCGCGCATCCTGTACACGGTGATTGATCCCGATAAGATCAGAGACGTCATCGGCCCGGGCGGGAGAATCATTAAAAAGATCATCGAAGAAACAAACGCCGAAATTGATATTGAAGATGACGGCCGCGTTTTTATCGCCGCCGTTGACCCAAAAGGAGGGCAGCGGGCGCTGGAAATTATTGAAAGCCTAACGAAAGAGGTTGTTACGGGGGCAATCTACACGGGGAAAGTCACCCGGATCACCGACTTCGGTTGTTTTGTAGAAATTATCCCGGGTGTGCTGGGGCTGCCCGGCAAAGAAGGCCTGGTGCACATTTCGCAACTGGCCCACCAGCGCGTAAACAGGGTGGAAGACGTGGTCAAAGAAGGGGACACCATTGTGGTGAAAGTTTTGGGCTACGACAACCAGGGACGCCTGCGGCTTTCCCGCAAGGACGCTTTGCCGGATCAAGTGCGCCGCGGCCCCGGCACGGGAGCGCCGCACAAACGCCCGGCGCGCCCTAGAGAAGCGCGCCGTTAGATAAAAATTTAAGCATCCTCACCGCTATATTCCCGTCGTCGCCAATGATGTTGGATTGCGGCGAAGATAGAGCCGGTGGGGTTTTATTGTGTTCGAAGATAAGGCAAGATAAGGCTGGAAAGAGGATCATGAGGGGGTAGTAGCCGGATGTACCAAAGAGTTGTGCTGGATAACGGGGTGCAGATTTTAACTGAGGATATTCCTCATGTGCGCTCGCTAGCCCTGGGGGTTTGGGTGGATGTGGGCTCGCGCGATGAGCCGGAGGAGATGGCGGGAATTTCCCATTTTATCGAGCACCTCCTTTTTAAAGGAACGGGCAAGCGCACGGCCAGGCAAATAGCGGAGGCTTTAGATGCCGTGGGCGGGCAGTTAAACGCCTTTACCACGAAAGAGTTTACCTGTTATTACGCGCGGGTGATGGATGAGTACTTCGATCTTGCTTTAGACGTGCTCTCCGACATGGTTTTCAATCCCCTTTTTAAGCCCGAGGATATCGACCGGGAGAGAAACGTCATCCTGGAAGAAATAAAAATGTACGAAGATACTCCCGACGAGCTCGTCCACGATGTGTTTGCAACCACCATCTGGCGTGGCCATTCCCTCGGGCGCCCCATTATCGGCAACGCCCAGATTATCGGCAGCTTGAGCAGGGAGCAGGTGATCGGGTATTACCAGCAAAATTATGCGCCGGCAAATTTAGTGGTGGCCGTGGCCGGAAACATAAACCACCAGGAGGCAGTCGAAAAACTGCGCAGAGTCTTTGGCAGCGTGCGCGGGCAGGCCGCGGCCCGCCGGAAAATCAGGCCCGTGCCGCATCCTTCGGTGACCTGCCGGCAGAAAGAAACCGAGCAGATCCATTTGTGCATGGGCGGGCCCGGCCTGCCCCTGGATCACGAGCAAATCTACGTGCTGCAGATCATCAACACCATTTTAGGCGGCGGTTTAAGTTCCCGGCTCTTCCAGGAAGTCCGTGAAAGCCGCGGCCTGGCCTATTCGATCTACTCCTACCACAGCAGTTATCGCGATACGGGCCTGTTTTGCGTTTACGCGGGCTTGAGCAAAAACAACGTGGCGCAGGTGATGGAGCTGGTTTGCAACGAGATCCGGGATATCCAGAAAAACGGCATTACGGACGACGAATTGCGCCGGGCGAAAGACCAGATGAAGGGCAATTTATTTTTGAGCCTGGAAAACGTGAGTACGCGCATGAGCAGGCTGGCCAAGTCCCAGCTTTATTTGGGAAAAGTGGTGCCTCCGGAAGAAGTGGTGGAGAAGATCAACCAGGTGACGGCAGAGCAGATCAGGGAAGTTGCCCGCAGCATGCTGGTGCCCGAGGATTTCGCCATTGCCAGTGTCGGCCCGTGGGACGATTGCGCCGCCCTGCGCACGGCGGCGAAAAGTGTTTTTTAGGTGCCTGTTGAATCGATTCCGTAACCGGTTCCGGTTCAGTTTTGACTTTGCTCCTTAACCCGCCTCCTGGGCCGACGGGCGGGGGAGTTGGCCAGTTGATACTTTTGAATCTTGCGCACCACCGTGGACTGGTTTATTTCCAGCGCGTCGGCGACTTTATAAGTGTTTTTCAGGCGGGAGTACGCCATGGCGACCAGCTGTTTTTCCAGCTCCTCCATGGCTTCTTTTAAGGGGCAGATATCCAGCACGTAAACCCGGTTAGTGGAGCGGCGTTTTCCTTCGAAAATGTATTCCGGAAGGTGGCCGACCGCAATTTCATTTCCTTCTGTGGTTACCAGGAGCCTTTCCACCAGGTTCTCCAGCTCCCGGACGTTGCCCGGCCAGTTGTAATTTCTTAAGATTTCCATGGCTTCGGGGGAAAATTTTTTGTTTGTTTCGTATTTGGAATTGAGTTGACTTAAAAAATGCTCAATGAGCGCCGGGATATCCTCCTGGCGATATCTTAACGGCGGGATGATAATCGGAATTACGTTTAGCCGGTAATACAGGTCTTCGCGGAAAGAGCCTTCGGCGACCATGCGCTGGATGTCCCGGTTGGTGGCGGCGACGAAGCGGATGTCTACATCCACGTATTTGCTTCCTCCGACGCGGATTAACTTTTTTTCCTGGATTACCTGCAACAGCTTCACCTGCAGGTTGAGCGGCAAGTCAGTGATTTCGTCGAGAAATACGGTGCCGCCGTCGGCAAGCTCCAAAAGACCCTTTTTACCCTCTTTGCGCGCTCCGGTAAACGCCCCTCCTTCGTAACCAAACAGTTCCGATTCAAGAAGCTGTTCCGGAATAGCCCCGCAGTTGATGGTGATGAAAGGCCCGCCCGCGCGCCTGCTCAGTTTGTGCAGCCGGGAGGCGACGATTCCTTTTCCGACGCCCGACTCCCCCATAATCAACACCGTCGAATCCACCTGGGCGACCTTGTCGACCATCTCAATAACCCGCTTCATCTGCTGGCTTTCGGCAATCACTTCGTGGCTCTTGATTTTTTCCTGGGTAAGCTTGAGGAGCTGCCGGCGGTAGCTTTCCACCAGCTGTTCAGCTTCGGCCAACTGCTTTTTTAAATTGAGCAATTCGGAAATGTCCCGCGAGTTAACTACTACCCGGATGATTTCTCCATTCTCGTTGAAAATGGGATTGCCGGTAACGATCAGGTGCTTGCCGCTCTTTGTCTTTTGAGTAATGGTGACACGCTTTTTCTCCTGGAAAACCAGCCTGGTAACAGAGGGGGTAAAATAACCTTCCTTTTCCAGCTCAATGACGTTTTTACCGATCATTTTTTCAACCGGCACCCCGTAATAGGTTTCGCCTACCTTGTTGATGCGCCTGGCAACTCCGTTGCCGTCGATGACAAAAATTTCGTCGTAGGAGGAGTTAAATATGTCTTCTAATTCACTGATTAGTTGTTTTTGATCGTTTAATTGGTGCCAGTAAAATTCCCAATCAGAGATATCTATTATTAGACTTAGTGACTTTATTGTTCTACTGTTTATTTCTGTATTTTTAACAACTAATGTTTTTCCCTCAAGGGTTAGATTAAAGAAACCATTTTTGTTGCCATTAAAAAGATAATTCCCCAAGGGAGTTTGCCTGATCAACAAAGAAAAGTCGTCATCATGCTGGGTGGCGTCTATTTTTAAAAGCTTAAAGATGAAATCATTAACCGCAGCTACTTTTTTTGTATTGTCAAAAGCTATGATTCCAATAGGAAGCAAGTTAAATAGTTCCTCCCAAAGCAAAAAACCTCCACCTCCGCATGTCTTATCGCGTATAGCTAATGAATAATTAAAATTAAAAAGCCAGGATATTACCGTATTCGGCGCTAGCTTCTAGTTTTCCTGTAATTAAAACATTTATTTGTATACACAGCGTAAGCTCAAAAAGTCGGTGGGTTGGCAGAAACACATGACTTCAGGGACCTGTCGAATCAAAGGCCGGACTCTCCAAAAACGGATGGATTGAAACGAAAGTCTTGTCCGGCCAACACTGAAGGTGGAGACGGTTGAGACCTAACTCACCTTTTTTGGCTCACTTTTCCGCTCGTTGCCGTCTTTAGCTCGGCAGTCAGTTCACTTACCGTAAGTCCTTTTCGGGAAGGCCGGTAGGCCAGGGTGTATAGGGAGGCTTTCCCTAAAAGGTTGGATCTTTTTGAATCCCTTCGGTAAGCGCCTCTAATGAGTAGCAATTAGAGTTTCTTTTCTTCTTTTCTTCTTTTCTTTTCGTTGAATCATGCATGCCGTTTGTTGCGTATAGTGATAGTAGAGTGGGCGCTGGATCTCAGCGCCCACTCATTTTTCTTTATTTTAGGTTTTTGCTGAAAGAGCAGCGGGCTCGGGATTTTTTTTGCATATTTCGTTACATGCATTAGTTTTTAAGCAACAGACTGAACACACCGGTTTGTTGTTCATAACAGGGCATCTTTCGAGGTCATATGCCAAGTAGTAAAAACCACATTTTCCACATTGAACTCTTGCCTCTGTGACATTTTCTATTTCTTTAAGAAGTGTACTGCCGGCATACCTATCTTTGTAATCTCTTAAGTTAGTGGCTAAGCCAATTATTGTTGTTAAACCAAAAGATACAACGAGTGTGGCAATAGGAGCCCAAATTGATCCAATTGCGCCACCAAAAAATTGTAAGTATGCCCCAACTAATGTACCTAGTATGAGACCTGATAATCCTCCAACATTATAATGGGAAAGGTGGCTTCGCCGATACTCCATATCCAAAGTTTCTTTGGCCAGTTTCCTTTTAAAAAACCAAATGTAAGGCATAACACATCCAACCCAGCCGACCATTGTTATACCTTGGAGTCTTAGTGCTAAGTTGAGCCAATCTAATACTTTTGTCAGCATTAACAAGAACATAAGTGCTGCGACAATAACCACCCACAATTTTCGCGGTATTGATATTTTAAAAACTGTTGTAAAGAAATTGGTAAACCCAAGTGAAGCGCCGTAAAAATTACCGGTATTAATTCGTACCTGGGTGATCATTATAAATATAGTTCCCCAAATACCCATTACCGTAGGAATAAATACACCTGCGTCATGACCTTTTCCTATACTAAGGGCGAGCCAAATTCCAATTATACCGTTAACAAAAAATGTTATAAAGAAAAAGACAGGACCAAAAATAACCCAGTTGCCAAAGGAAACATCTTCTTTTTTTAAGAAGCGAGCATAGTCCGGTATAAACCCAAAAAAGATATACACACCCATATATGCTGTAAAAACATAAAACCATGGCGGACCCACAACATGTGCTGGTAGTTTTTCCGGCGTATAACTTAACCATCCGTGATATCCACCATCTGTAGCAACGTAAGTGACAATGATTGTTGCAAGCAGGCCGATTAAATAAAGGGGTATGGTCCATTTATTAAATCTCTCAAGTATAGTCATCCCCCACCAAACAATGGGTATCATCATTGCTGCAATTACAGCATACCAGATCTCAACAGCAATACCAGGCATAATCGTATGAAGGGAATGGGCCATTACAGTTCCTTCGAACACCGCATAATATAACAGAATAGAACCGTACATTAATGATAAGATAACACTACCTGTGTATCCAAAGGCTGTCTTTTTTGAAAAAAGGTTAGCGCTTAAACCGGTTGTAGCTGCTTCATTGCTTATGTAATAACCAAATAATCCATATGTTATTACCGTTAAGACAAGAGCGATGAGCACTGGTTTTGTGCCAACTTCTAACGCGAAACTGGCTGCAATTACTAAATAGAACATACCCGTCATAAATGCCCAGTAAGCTAGCGCTACGCCCCATTTTGGCCAGCGCCATGATGAAGGTACTATTCTTAATGCATAATCTTCCGTTACTGCCATTTCTCTTACTCTCGGGTCGTCGTCATAAATGATTTCTAGGCTCGGGATCTCTGTATTTGTTTTCATTTTTTAGCCTCCTTGTTAATTTAAATATTTTCAAAATTTACTACTCTATAATGTTAGTTTTACTTACTTTCTAACCATAAACCACCACCTTGATAGGGATCAGGCTAGGAAACAGCCTGATCCCTGGCTAATTTAAGGGTTACTTAAGAGCTAAAACCTAACTTTTCCAGTATGGGAGGGTATTTTTCTTTAACTTGTTTCGGTATTGTTCAGTTGTTTTAGGGAGAAGTTCTTTCGTTTCCCAATCTAAAATCACACCGTATCTGCGGATCAGATCCAGGATATCTATTTCTCCCCTGATGTACATTTCCCTGACTTTAACAGGATCTTCTTCAAGCCACGAAGCCCTGTTTTGTCTTATGTATTCTCTTTCTTTTCTGGTAGCTTCTTCATCTATTTCGTACTGGCAAAGATCTTCATCAATAATTCTTATAACAACCCCATAGTCTTTGCGCGCTCTTTCAATGGATACATAGCCGTCAATTACGTCTTCAAGGACTCGTTTAGGATTTCTCTCCAGGGGATCGCCCAAGCCCCCGCCACCCTGAGATGGTCTGATGAAGCTATCACCTTGCTTAACAGGATAGTTTGAAAAAATAGCCCCAAGGTATTTTTCCGAATCTTTGCCCGGGTTTAAAATCACGCCATGTGGATACGAGGGTAAACCGCCGAAAATACCCATATTGATCGACCTGGACCGGTCACAGCAGTATGACATGACGGCGCGTTCAACCATGCCCAGCGTTCCGCCCTTTACCAAACCGCAACCGCCCCGAAACTTGCCGGGTCCTCCTGAATCCGTGAGAATTTCGTGTTTAGAGGTAACCACGGGGGTTAAGCGCTCCTGTCCTTCGCAAGGCTGAACAGTTAATCCAACACCAAACATAGGGGCAGAACAGTTCGAACCATCGCGATCGCTTCTTGCCCCGTGGCCGCCGGCCATCCAGTCATACCACATAAAATGGCAATTATAGCCAGGGCGTTTATCCCATCCGCCGACAAGAAGATATTCTAAGTTGAAACAGGGTGCCATAGCTCTTTCAGGCAAGATGTTGGACCATATTTCAAAAATGGCGTTCATTATTTTTTCATAAGCGCCTGAGCAGAAGCCCGTTACAGCGATAGGCCAGGGAGCGTTGACAACTGTACCTTCGGGCAAATTGGCCGAAACTACTCTGTAAAATCCGGAGTTTAGGGGAATATCAGGGAAAAGCATTTTTGTACCTGCAATGACGCCGGAATAAGCTGAACCATAAGTAGCATTAAGGAAACAACCGATGTAGGGATGGGTACCTTCCAAATCATAGTGAAGTTGACCGTCTTTGATAGTAAGAGACACGCGAATGGGAATGAGTCCCTCTCCTTTATCGGGGTCCATGTCGATATAATCTTCTACAACCCAAGTTCCTTCCGGTAATTCTTTAATCCGGTTTCTGGTCAGGCGTTCTACGTAATCTTTACATTCCTCAAAGGCAGCCAACACAGTATCTTTTCCGTATTTTTTAATCAGGCGGAGCAGTTGTAATTCGCCAATGCGAGCTGCTTCTGCCTGTGCCCGCATATCGCCTAACCTGTCTTCTTCTCCGCGCATATTAGCCACCAGGAGTCTGGCAACATCTTCGCGATAAACCCCCCGTTCCCACAGCTTTACAGGTGGTATCCGGATACCTTCGCCATAATGCTCTTTAGCGCGAATATCAAAAGAACCAGGGACTGTTCCCCCCACATCGGCCCAGTGCCCGTTACATTGCATAAAAGCGATTAGCTCATCTTCGTAAAATACCGGACGAATAATCCGAACGTCACAAAAATGGGTGCCGCCTAGATATGGATCATTGATGGCGAAGACATCGCCGGGATAGATTTTGTCTTTAAAGGCATCAATGACCGACTTAGCTGTAAAGTGAAGTGTTCCGACGTGCACAGCAATGTCCCAACTGCCTTGCATAACGGTATCTCCATTTCTGTCGTTAAGGCAGCAGCTAAAGTCACGGCAGTAAATTACAAATGAATAACAAGTTCTTAATATCTGGGCAGCCATTTGGTCAACAAGATTTACAAAGCCATTTTTCAAGACTTCGAAGGTTACGGGATCAAGCCTATCCGATGACCATTTAAGTTCCATTCTACTCACCTCTAACCTTTATAATAATGTTCAGGTACTCGTCCACTGTTGCCGTTAAGCCCGGAGGAATAACAGTTGTCGAGTCAAATTGTTCAACGATGGCCGGCCCCTTTAATTTTGCGCCAACGGGTAGTTTTTCCCGATCGTATACTTTGGTATCGGTAAAACCATTGGTTGACTCAAAATAAACGGATCGTGTTTCTTTAAGGGCATCTTCCACCTTGCCTTTTGTTTGGATTTTAGGAAGCTCGGGCTTTATTACTTCGCCTTCGGCTACGAGCCTGAGGCCGTATACTTCAATACCTCTTCCCTGGTGCATATAAGCATACGCCCGTTTATGTTCTTGGTGGAATAAATCAACTACTTCGTCCAGATTGTTTATTGGGCTTGGACAGGTTATGGAAAGCGAGCGCCATTGACCTACGTATCTCATATCCAAATATCTAGTAAACTTTCTTTTATTTTTTGGTACGCCGTCTCTGTCAAGGCGTTCACCGGCTTCTTTTTCCATAGATTGAAATTCAGTTTCCAGGTTTTTTAAATCAATTTTTCCCAGGTCGGCTAAGTAGTTTTTCGATAAGTCATGTCTAATGTTTACTAGTAAGCATCCCATTGCCGAAGTAATGCCTGGGTAACGCGGGATAATTACTACAGGGATGTCCATTTCCTGGGCAAGAAAAGCACCATGTAAAGGACCTGCGCCGCCGAAGGCGACCAAGGCAATTTCTCTTGGATCATAGCCTCTCCTTATCGAAACCAGCCTTAAGGCGTCGCACATATTTGCGTTGGCAACTTTTACAATCGCTAAAGCTGCCGTTATAGGATCCATTCCCAGGGGTTCGGCAATCTTTTCTTTTATTGCCTGGTAGGCAGCATCTGTATCTAATTGCATTCCTCCGCCAATAAGGTTTTTCCCTAGCCTGCCCAATAATAAATTAGCATCTGTATTTGTGGGTTCCGTTCCGCCTTTAAGATAGCAAGCTGGGCCGGGATCGGCTCCTGCGCTTTGCGGCCCGTTACGTAAAGAACCGCCTTCATCGATCCAGGCTATGCTTCCTCCACCTGCGCCGATTGTTATAATTTCAATTGCCGGAAAAAGGATGGGGTAGCCAAACTCCACATACCATTCGTTAGTTGTTTTTAGTTCCCCTTCATACATGAAAGAAATATCCGCGCTTGTTCCTCCCATATCCAATCCCAAGGCGCTTTGGTATCCTGCCAACCTGGCAATATAACTCATAGCACAGGCGCCGGCACAGGGACCGGACAGGCCTACCCTGGCAGCATAGTACCTAATCGTGGAGGCCGTCATTACGCCGCCGCCGGAATGCAAAATTAAAACGTCGCCTTTGTAACCCAGCTCTTGCAGCTTTTGGTCTAGTTTTTCGATATAGTTTCCCATTACAGGGCCCAGACAGGCATTAATAATCGTGGTGCTGAAGCGTTCATGCTCAAATATCTCGGGAATAGTTTCACTAGATGTACAGACGAAAACACCGGGTAATTCTTTTTCTAGAATCTTTTTCATTTCCAGTTCGTGTTTAGGATTCATGTATGAATTAATAAAACAAACAGCAATACCTTTCATCCCGCGCTTTTTAAAGATTTCTGCTACGCGGCGCGCCTCCGTTTCATTTAGGGGTGTTAAAATATTACCTGCATAATCAATTCGTTCCTCTACTTCTAGTCTATCTCTCCGGGGGATATAAGGTGGTGCCACATCTTTATATGGATCCCATAAATCAGGTTTTTCAGCGCGGCGAATTTCGTTTACATCTCGAAAACCTTTTGTGAAAACAGCGCCTGTTTTTGGGTGAGTACGTGTAATGAGAGCATTTGTAGCAACAGTTGTACCATGCGTAAAAAGACTTACATCGGACATGGAAACTCCCGATTCTTTAATGTTGTTTAGTATTCCTTCATCTGGGTTAGCGGGTACGGAAGGTACTTTAGTGATAAATATTTCTTTTGTTTCTTCATTAAAGAAGAAACCATCGGTAAAGGTTCCTCCCACATCCACTCCAATTCTGTATTTAGCCATAGTTTCTTAATCCTCCTTATGTGTTCTGCCCATTTAAATAGATTTGAAATTTATTATTAATAAAATAAAAGTGATTATTAAAATATATGTTCTCCTACCGCCTCCTTTTAATTTTTAAAATGTGCCAGGTCATATAGGGTTTACTTTCATCAACCTGTAACATCTTCGAACAGTTCAGCTTCAGTAACGGAGGCCTTGGTTTTGTTAAGGGTTCGTGATGTAACCGCAGGAGTAAAGCATTTTTGCTAAATCACTCGCGTAGATTAAATAAACGAGTAGTTGTTTGCCAGAAAGTTTCAAGAACTGACCTCCCGTTTGAAATGATTGCAGCCGGTGCAGGGGATCGGAATGGTTTCCGGATAGCCGGTGTATGGGAAAACAAGTGCCCTGCGCAAGTACATCAGCAAATTCAACCTCGCCCTTACAAGGCGCTCAATTCAAAAATCACCGGTCTACAATAATCAGGGCACTGAACGAGAACACGCCCGGAAAAGCCAAGTTTTTCCATTTTGACTCCCTTACGCAAAGCATAAATATAAGGGAAAAAGGATTGTAGCGCCATGACGCAAATTTTATCCGTGTTTTTCATATCTACCAGGGCCCCGTTAATCATGATCTTTTCTCCTGGCTTATAAGACGGGCAGTGTGATTCAATAACTTCAATTTTTACACGCTCGCCCTCGAATGTGGCCACTATAACCCCCACCTTTTTCTAAAATATTGTCACTGCGCAGTTTTTCAAAAAATGAACTGTATTTTTCCATGACGGGGCGATTAATGTTAACTTCGCCGGGGATTAAGGATTGATAGTAGCTGCTACATCCATACTTCCGCCGGCGCGCCAAAAACCTTGAGAGAACCGGGAAGGCTGCAGGATGTTTTTGAAAGTCATTGCTGCTAGGATGGAACCTGCACCCAAGGGTTATGCCCACAACCATGTCCAGGTCATATTCTTATTCCTTCCCAGCAGTTACTAGCTGGTTATCTTGATTCCAGCCCCTTAGGGAGTAATATTCCTGCCGCATCTTCAGGAGCTCGGCTTCCGTAAGTAATGCCCCTGTTTCCGGCAGGGGTTCGCTGTGCATGCGGCCGGGGAGGAGATCACTTTTCTTCCCAAGGCCGGCGCTCACATTAAACGTTCGGGTCATGGTGATTATTTCGTTGGCCGTTTGGCGCAGTTCTGCTACAGTATAATCCCAGCCGGTAAGGGCCTTGATCAGAGTTTGCAGTTCCGGCCACTGGAGCATGTCCCGGTAAAAAACGCAGTTGATGAGGGTGTTGAAAATAGTCAAACGGTCTTCATATTCGATGTACAGACTCGCCTTTCCTTCGGTAGCGGCCGGGGAAATTATTCCAGCAAGTTCGGGCTTGTAAAAAGTCGCCCTTAAGTGGCAGGCGCCGCGCGCGGAAGTGGCGTAGCCCAGGCCCATCCCTTTCAGCACGCGGGGGTCGTAGCCGGCAGGTTCCAGACCCTTTACGTGGATGGCAATATCTTCAAGGTTCAAGGCTTTGGCCGCCGGAATAATCCCGTCGGCGAGGACGGCGCCGGGGCCTTTGCGGTAGGCCATTTCTTCCAGTAAACGGGCTGCTCCGGAAGCGTCGCCGTAGGCAGGAAATTCTGGTTTGAAGCCCCTTTCCCGTGCTTCCATGGCCAGGGCCACCAGGTTGCCGGCGGAAATCGTGTCCAGGCCCAGGCGGTCGCACAGGTCGTTTAAATAAATGATGTCTTCAAGGCGGTCAATGCAGCACAATCCCCCGAACGCATAGATGGTTTCGTATTCCGGACCCTCGATCTTTAGCCCTGCGTGCGGGCCTGTTTTAATTGTGGTTAGCTTCCCGCAGGCCAGAAAACAATGCGGGCATGATTTTGGCTTTACGTCAAGGTTGCCGTCGGTGATTAACGCTTCTCCGCTGATTTTTTCCCACCCCGGGAGGGTTCCCCGCGACCAGTAGCGGGTGGGGAAGGCCTGGGCGGTGTTCAGGAGGGCAACCATCTGGGGAGTGCCGTATTTTCGATAGTTTTTGACCGCAGGGAGCTCTTTGCTGGCGGAAAGGAGGTCGGTGATAAATTTTTTCAGCAGAGCCTCGTCTGCCACGGGAGGCAGCTTTTGACCGTGGAAAACAACGGCTTTTACGTTTTTGCTGCCCATGACTGCGCCTAGTCCGCAACGACCGGCAGATCGCCAGTAATTGTTTTCCACGCAGGCAAAACGGACCATGTTTTCCCCAGCGGGCCCGATGGCCGCTGCCTGGGCTTCTGACGCTCCTGTGCGGTCTTTTGCTGCGTCTTCAGCAGCGTAAGTGTCTTTTCCCCAAATATCGCCGGCGGGGTAAAAGTTGACCCCCCGATCAGAAATTTCAAGGATGATCGGCCCTTGTGCTCTTCCTTCCAGGATAATCGCATCGTAGCCGGCAGCCTTGATTTTGGGAGCAACTCTGCCGCCGGCATAGGATTCCGCGTAGCCGCCGGTAAGCGGGGATTTACTGTATAAACCATAACGGCTTGCCCCCGGCATCCGGGTGCCGGTTGCGGGGCCGACGGCGAAAATAAGCCTGTTGGCCGGACTTAGCGGATCTATGCGCGCAGCGACATTTTTCAGCAGGAGATATGATCCCAGGCCTTTTCCCCCGAGGTAACGCTTTAAAATCTCGGCCGGAATCGTTTCTTCGCGATAAGACTTGCTGTTCAGGTCTATCCTTAACAGTTTGCCGTGAAAGCTTTTCAATTTCTATTCCCTCCGTTTGTTAGTAACTTTAGTGATGCAAAAAACATACCAAAAAAGCATTTGTAAAAATGGATTGATAATATTGAATAAATTTTAGAAAACGTTTTTGAACCACCCTGGGTATTAAATGCTTTTGCGCATTTGTAAAAAATATCTTAAAATTTATTAAATTAAGTTGTATTTTTATTTACCAGGGGTAGATAAATAATGCTTGATTGCATGCTATAAATGCACACGGGAATTAAAGATAAAATTCCTGCGCCACTTTTTGTTTATCCTTTTTTCAGAAGGTTTATTTTTTGGTTTACGTTCTTGTGCTGGCAAGAAAATTGCTTGAAAAATTTTGGAGGTGGTTTGTCGATGCCGAAGCATTTATTAAAAGAAGAAGAGGCACGGGAAATGCTTTCGGAGGCAGCCTGGGGGAGGCTGGCTACACTTGGGCCCCAGGGGCCCTATATTACCCCCATGCATTTTGTGATCTTTGAAAATACTATTTATTTTCATTCCTCCCCCTGCGGAACCAAGCTTGCTCACATACGCTCAAACGAGCGGGTTTGCTTTGAGGTTTCGGAGCTGCTTGAAATAGTGAGCGCCCCCCGCCCTTGTAAATTTAACGCTCGCTATAGAAGCGTGCAGGTGTTTGGCAAAGCGCAAATTATAGAGGAAACGGAAGAAAAAATATTTGCCCTCAACCTGTTGGGCAAAAAATATTTTGGTGCTGATAATTTTCAACCTATTAGTATCGACGAAGCTTCTTCCGTTGCCGTGATCGCTTTGCGGATTGAACGCATTTCGGGACGTGCTAATCTGGACTAAAATGCAAACGAGTAAGTATAAAATGTTTATTTGCATCAATGGCGCGACGAGCCCGGCTTTAGAAGTGATAAACATTATGCGGGCATTTTGATTGCCTATCTCAACTTAGGGGGATGGGACGCTCCAATGCCGAGGAGCATGAGAAACCACATTTTTGTTGCCGCGCTTGTTGTATTGTCAATCTGGCATAACTTTTGCAACTATGGGATCATAAAGTTTCATAAAAACAACTTTTTCTTAAGTTTTTGTCTTAAGTTTTTTCTTTTGGCCAGTTTTTTTTCGCCGGGGCTCTGTTCCAAAAAAGTTCTGTTCCCAAAAAAGAAAGTTAGGGATAGGGTTTCGGTTAGGATGAGCGTAAATTTTAAGGAGGGGCATATATCCAATGGCTACTAAAAACGAAAATTGCGCTTATGACCACAACAACGATCTCCTCAAATCCACCTTCCTCCAGGTAGAGCGGGCAGCCCATCACCTAAACCTCGACCCCGGCCTTTTGAAGATCCTCAAAGAGCCCAAACGCATCCTCACCGTCTCTGTCCCTTTGCGAAAGGACG
>DYES01000047.1 GCA_020725585.1 Desulfovirgula sp. | reverse complement strand
CCGGACTCAAAATCCGGTGGGGTTCACTCCCCGTGTGGGTTCGACTCCCACCTTCGGCACCAGAAAAATCAAGCCCTGCAGGGTTCTGGGAAACTTATCCAGAGACGCCCTGCAGGGTTATTTTCTCACATTTTTGTCACGAACCAGCTTTTTCCAGGGTTACAGGCGCTTATTTTCAAGGAACCATTTTTGTTTTTTCGCGTTAGACTGCTTAAACAGCCCACGTAAAACATAATGCTATACTGAATATGGTAGGCCATCAAGCATAATCATGACCATAAAAGAACAACTCTTTTTCTACGGCACCAGCGGCTGCTTAGTGAAAGCACGCATAATTAGATTAACAACAACTATTATGGCTGTTATTTCTCCAATGGTCAGCTGGAAGCCAAACTTTGACTGCAATAAAAAAGCAGCCCCAGCTATTATAATAAGCCACACAATACTTGACCTGTACCATTTAATAGTTTCCATAATTTATCCCTTCGCTTTAATCCCTTCGTTTTGTTTTTATCCTCAATCCATTATATTCCTTATTCCTTGAAGTGTTAGTTACTCACCGCCACCAACTTGATCTTCCGTTCTTCTTCCTTGATTATCTTCCCTTTGGCATGGTAAACTATTAAAGCATGAAAAAAGAATTATAAAGATGGTTAAATTTTCGGGAGGGTGGATCATGAAAATAGAAGTGCCCGTGGAAGAAGCCTACCGATTAATCAATCCGGGCTGCTTGGTTCTGGTTACGTCCGCGTACCGGGATAGATACAACGTAATGGCCGCAGCCTGGCAAACCCCCCTTTCCAAACGGCCTCCACTGGTGGGGATAGCCATTGCCGCCCAGCATTTTACCGCCGAGCTGATTGCGGCCAGCGAGGAGTTTGCCCTGAACATTCCAGGCGCCGACCTTTTGAAACAAGTCGTCCGCTGCGGAAAGGTTTCCGGGAGAGAAAAGGACAAATTCAAAGCAGCGGGCTTAACGCCCGTCGGAGCGAAGAAAGTGCGCGCCCCCTTAATCGCGGAATGCCTGGGACACCTGGAGTGCGGAGTTGTCGACCGCTACAAAACGGGCGACCATTATTTCTTCGTGGGGGAAGTGCTGGCCGCCAGCGCCGACAAAGACCTGTTCATCGAGCGCTGGGGTGAATCGGCAGAGATGATCCACCACCTTGGCGGCAATTGGTTCTACTTAAGCGGGCGCCGTGCAGAGGTTAAAGAGTAGACAAAAACGCTGAAGAAAAAAGAATAAATGAGCAGGGGATGATCTTTCTTGCTTTACGTGAGCACCAGGGGCAAAACGGAGCCGGTGCCGTCCGCGCAGGCCATTAAAATGGGGATCGCCCCCGACGGGGGCCTGTTCGTGCCGGACAGGTCCGTGCAAATAACAGCAAAACAGCTGGCGAAAATGGCGGGGACACCCTATCGCCAGCTCGCCCAGACGATTTTAGAGCCGTTTCTCTCTGACTTTTCCGCTGAAGAAGTCCGGACCTGCGTCGCACACGCCTACAGCAGCGTGACATTTGCCGCCCCCGCCGTCGCCCCCGTGATCAGGCTCGGGGACGGCCTGTACGTTCTGGAGCTCTGGCACGGTCCTACCTGCGCCTTCAAAGATTTCGCCCTGCAAATACTGCCGCAGCTTTTAAGCAGGGCGGTGGCAAAAACAGGGGGCCGGGAGAAGATTGCCGTCCTGGTGGCCACCTCCGGCGACACGGGAAAAGCCGCCCTGGAGGGGTTTAAAGACGTCGCCGGCACCAGCATAATCGTGTTTTATCCCGCCGAAGGGGTCAGCGCCGTCCAAAAGCTTCAAATGGTTACCCAGGAAGGCGGCAACGTCCACGTAATCGGTGTGCAGGGAAACTTTGACCAGGCCCAGAGCGGCGTCAAGGAAATTTTTGGCGACAAAGCAATGCGGGAAGAAGCCGGGCGTTGCGGCTACCGCTTTTCTTCGGCGAATTCAATCAACTGGGGCAGGCTATTGCCGCAAATCGTCTATTACTTCTTCGCTTACCTGGATTTGCTGGCCAGAGGCGAACTGGCCGCCGGCGAGGAAATAAACTTCGTTGTTCCCACCGGAAATTTCGGAAACATCCTGGCCGCTTTTTACGCCCGGCAGATGGGCCTGCCCGTACACCGCCTGATCCTCGCCGCCAACCGGAACAACGTGTTGACCGAATTCATTCGCACCGGCGTCTACGACCGCAACAGGCCCTTCTACAAGACCATCTCGCCCTCCATGGATATCCTTATTTCCAGCAACCTGGAGCGGCTCCTCTTTGCGTGCACCGGCAGGGACGCAGAAAAAGTGGCCGCCTGGATGACCGAACTAAGAGAAAAAGGGCGCTACCGCGTCGACGGGGCGACGCACGCCAAAATAAGCGCGCTCTTCTGGTCGGCCTCGGCGGACGACAACGAAACCATGGCGGCCATCCGCGACACTTACCAGCAATACAACTACCTGATTGATCCCCATACCGCCGTGGGCATGCACGTGTACAACCGCTACCTGCAGGCTACTCGCGACTTTCGCAAAACAATCATCGCTTCCACGGCCAGCCCCTTTAAGTTTAACCAGAGCGTGGTGCAGGCCATCTGGGGAGCCGAAGCCGTCCGGCAAAAGAGCGAATTCGAACTGCTGGATTTTCTCACCCGCGAAACTGGCCTGAGTATCCCGCCGGGACTAAGAGATCTCAACAAAAAACCGGTGCGGCACACCCGCACCGTCAGGCCGGAAGACATGTCCCGGGCCGTAAGAGACATCCTGTGCGGGTAGCTGGTTTTTTGCTGCCGCACCAGTACTCTCTTTGGAGAGTCTCCACTGCAGCCGTCTGCTTTTGCCTTAACGCTTACTTTAACTGTTTACTGTTTATTTTCGTCCTCTTTTGACTTAAGCCCTTTTGCCCCCGCCCACAAACAGAGCCCCGTTTCCTCGTCAAACCGGCGCTCAAAGCGCTCCTTGGACAGGTACTCCTGGATGACAAATTCGGCGGCGAACACAATGGTCCCCTCAGCCAGGTGGCCGCCGAAGGCGCGGCCGTCTGAGTCCCCCAGGGTAATGTGCGCGTGCACGAAGGGCCGGCCGTCTTTTACCGAAACATTGCCCGTCAGCGAAAGGATTTCCAGGGGCATTCCCAGATCAACATACGTGTACTGCCGGCTGTGCTGGTCGTAATAACCCACCCGCGCCCGGCTTACCGCTCCGATCGCCCGCACTTCGCCCAGCGTTATCCCGGCGGCCTCGCACTCTTTAGTCAGAGCCAAAAGGAGGTCGTCTCCCTTTTGGAGCCGGCCCATAATCTGCCGGGAGGCAGCCACAAATTCCTTCACGGATAAATTCCCCTTTCTAAACATTTAGGGCTTCTTCTGCTCGTTTTTTTTCCGTGATCTGACGGTTTGATCCCCGGGCTGGGCACGAACAGGCCGGCACGTGGCCGGCATAGGTGTTATCACCAAAATCTTTTGTGGTGCGGGCGGCGAGACTTGAACTCGCACGGGTGTGCCCCACTGGATCCTAAGTCCAGCGCGTCTGCCGTTCCGCCACGCCCGCAATCTTAAAAATCCAACCGGTTTACTTGCGACAGCGTTATACCTTTTTCCGGTGCGAAGATCCGTACTCTTCCCTGTGGCCATAATATTACCACAGAAAATTGCCTGCGGTCAACTTTCAAAGACAATCACAATCCCAGCAGGGCCTTCAACATCTGCGCGTTTTGCACCGCCTGGCCGCGGTAATGGTTGTTGAAGGCGACAAAAACTCTTTCTGCTTCCCTGGCCAGGGAATTAATCCCCGGCACCCATTCCTTGAGCTCGCTTTCCGTGTACAAATAATCATAGCGCTCATAAGGCTGCTCATGCCGCCACCACTTTTCTTTATTGCGCCCGTGAAAGCGCACGTAAGCGGTTGGCGCCGTGCAAACCAGCGTTTTTTTCACCAGGCCTTTCAAGTCCGGCTCATCCACGCACACGTACCCCAGGCCAGTTTGTTTCAGCAACTCCCAGGTATCTTCCCGCACCCAGCTCTGGTGGCGAAATTCCACGACAACAGGCAGATCTTTGAATATTTCCCGGAGAAACACCAGGTAGCTTTTGTTTTCCGGGCGGTTGGGAAAAGAATAGGGGAACTGGAGCAACACGGCGCCGAGCTTGCCCTTTTCCTGCAGGGGGGCCAAAGAAAAGCAGAACTTTGCCGCGTCCTGGGCGGCCCTGTTTTTTTCGCGCTCATGCGTGAGAGATTTGTAGCCTTTAACGGTAAAAATAAAACCTGGCGGGGTTTTTTCCGCGAGCCGCCGAAAAACTTCCGGTCTGACCAGGCTGTAGTACGTAGAATTTACCTCGACGAAAGAAAACTCGCACGCGTAGAACGCAAGCATTTTATCTTTGCCCAACCCGCGCGGGTAAAAGTGCTCCCGCCAATCTTCGTAACTGTATCCGGACGTGCCCACGTAGATGTGCATCATTAATCACCGGCTTAATATAAAAATAAATGGCAATAAAAATTAATATACTAAATAAGCACTAAATAAAAAACGCCACATAAAAATGCAGCGCCTATAAGTTTTGGTGAGCCATCTGGGACTCGAACCCAGGACACCCGGATTAAAAGTCCGGTGCTCTACCGACTGAGCTAATGGCTCATATTGCTTTATTCTCAGGGCGGCGGGCTGCCTGTTTTCTGACTACACAATTTATGATAACCTACCGTCGCCATTTTTGTCAAGTGCCTTCCGCCTTTTGCTCATAGGTAAAGAAATCTGGTTGTATCGTAAATCAAGCACTCGGTGCCCAGACCGTATTTTTGCCATCAGGACGGTGAATTCGTCTTTGGATTTTTCGATATCGCTTCTTCGGTAAGTAAACCCGTGTTATCCCAAAAATGCTGTCTGGCTAACAGGCGTTTGGGAATGGATTTGATCCGATCCAGCATGTTTTTAGCGTACCAGTCGGCAATCTCCACCTTGCTATCTGGCTGGACAGCCGGTTGATCGCCCCACCAGCATGTATTCGCCAATCATTAAACCCTAGTGCGTTTTGGGGCGGATTGGTCAACTTCCTTCACTTTTACCACCTTCGGGTAACTCAATTATGTATTCCCTTTCATTGTTATTCTGAAAAAGCCAGTTCCAGGCAAACCCTGTCTTTCATCAACAGGCCAGCCACCCTCCGTCGACATAAATAATCTGGCCGGTAATGTAATCCGAGGCTTCCGAAGCGAGAAAAACCGCTGTCCCCGCAAGATCTTCAGGGATCCCCATTCGGCCCAAAGGGATACGTTTCTTCGCCTGGACCAACCATTCCTCATTGGTAAAAAGGGGGGCTGTCATGGCTGTGCGAAAATAACCCGGTCCGATGGCATTAACGTTGATATTGTAGTGCGCCCACTCTACAGCCATGCATCTGGTCATCTGGGCAATTCCACCCTTGCTGGCACCGTACACGCAGATGTTCGGAATCCCTATTTCGCTAGTAAGAGAAGCTATGTTAATAATTTTGCCCTTCCCCTGAGGAATCATTACATTTGCAACCGCCTGGGCTGCGAAGAAAGCGCCTTTAAGATTAACTCCCATTAACAGCTCCCAATCTGCTTCGCTTACCTTCAAAGCTGGCTTGCGGATATTCATTCCAGCTCCGTTGACCAGGATATCTATCCGTCCGAATTCTGAAGCCACTTTTTCCACCATGGCGCGCACTTCTGATACGCTGGCAACATCAACCCGAAAGGGCGCCGCGCGTCTGCCCAAAGGCAAGATCTCGCGAACCGTCTGTTCAATTTCCGCCTCCGTTCTTGCCGCCACGGCAACATCGGCGCCGGCCCCGGCCAACGCGATGGCGATCCCCTTTCCCAATCCCCGGCCCCCTCCGATCACCAGAGCCACCTTGCCTTCCAGGGAAAACTTGTCAAGCATATTCTCCCCCCCTGCAAAAACAATTTTTTTTACCCCTGCCTCCAGAAAGTATACAATTCTTCCTTCGGAATATCAAACACCAGGCCGGCGTCCGGGTTTGGCTCCTCCCTCATAAATTCGGGTACGTCGTTTTCAACCGGGGACACCCCAGCGGCAGCGTTAAAAGAGACTTCCTTTACCAACATTTCCCAGGCCACCGCTCGCAGGTCCTCCGGGCTCAAGGCGGCGCCCGTGAATTGTGAAGCAAGTGCGGCAAAAGTATCCAGGTTTTCCGGCAGCGGCCCGACGAAAAGACACAGCCCGAGGAAGTCACAGATGCCGGAAAGGATCTGCAGTTCCATTGAAACCCTCGCCTGCCCTTCCGCCTGGGAAATATTTATACCCCCGCGCCCCGGCAGGCAGTTTCCCGCCGTATGGTCTGCACCCATGGGAGAGGTGGCGTAGGTCACGCCGGTTCCCTTAAACACCCGGGGATCGTAAGCGGAGATCGCCTGGCCCTTCACCGCCGGCACCCGCGCAACACCGAAAACCTTTCCCGTCACAAGCGCTCCCTGGCCAAGGACCTTCCCCAGGAGAGTACCTTCGCCGATTTCCTCCACTAGCCTTTTTGCCCCCCGGGTATCCCCAAAGGATACCAGGCCGGCTTCCATGGCAACCGCGATGGCCGCCCCAGTCTCCATCGTATCAATGCCCAGGTCGTCACACAGAAAATCGAGTTCAGCTATGGCGTCCAGGTCAAATATTCCGCAGTTCGACCCAATCAAGACGATCGTCTCGTATTCCAGTCCGGAAGTCACGTACCTTCCGTCTGAATCGCAGTATACGTTGGAGCACTGGATAACACAGGTCTTCGAGCACGGCTTGCCGGTCTTCCCGCCCCGCTCGCGGCAAAAGCCGGCCAGTCTTTCCCCGTTTATACTTGCCGCCAGGGGGCTGAAACCGCGGCTGAAGTTGTTAACCGGCAGGCCCTTTACGCCGTTGACAACGTCCACCAGGTAGGCAGTACCATAGTCCCGCAACCCCTTTTTTGATTTGTAAAGTGCCTCCGCAAAGGTCTTGCAGGTTTCGGCAAACGCTTTTTTGTCCTGCGCTTCTCGCACCTTTTGGGACGGCTGCTCAATGACGATTGCCTTGATCCCCTTCGCGCCCAGGACGGCGCCCGTTCCCCCGCGGCCCGCGTGCCGGGAAGGGTTGCCGTCCAAATCCGTGACGGCAACGGTACTTGTTGCATATTTTTTTTCGCCTGCCGGGCCGACCAGGATAAGGGAGGCGGCTTTTCCATATGCGTCCCGGAGTTTTTGAGCCGCTTCGTAGTTGCCCATTCCGCGAAAAGCTCCTGCATCGTCGAGCCTTGCGCCGCCGGGGCCCACAACCAGAACGTAGTTCTTCCCGGCGGGGGCAGCGCCCTCAACGACGATCGCCTTCACCCCGCACAGAGCCAGGCCCTGCCCGGCTGTCCCGCCAACGTTGCTTTCCTTGATCGTTCCCGTCAGCGGGCTCTTCGTACCCACCGACAGGCGGCCGGAGGAAGGGGCGAGGCTCCCCGTCAAAAGACCCGGAGCAATTACCACCTTGTTCTTTTCGCTCAGAGGATGGCAGCGGGGCGAAACTTCCCGTGCTATAATCTCCGCCGTTAGGCCCCGGCCGCCTAGGAAAAGGAGATCCCGGGGCGTTTCCTCCATCCGGACAGCAGCGGCGGTTAGATCCACTCTCAATATGTGCATTAATCGACACCTCACTCAAAATACTTTTTTCCATCAACCTGGAATTAAGTCCTGCCCGCAACACAACTCGGGGCCGGCCGGACTAACCCAGATCATTCCTACCTCTTACTAATCCCGGTTTTCGGCCAGCTGCCGGCCCGCCAGAAGCGTTTTTGCCTCTCTTTTCCGCCTTCCCTGGAAAATTTCGCTCACTGTCCCGTGCAGCCCCTTGGGTAGAAACCTAATCAAAACGATAATAAGCAAGCCGTAAATGATGTGCGAATAGCTGACGTAAGCACTCCCCAGGAAAAGCCGGGTATATTCTTCCAAAATAACTATTAACAGCGAACCTATCGTCGGCCCCCAAAGGGTGTACATGCCTCCGATGATTGCTTTAAAAACGATCCCCAACGAAAGCCCTACTCCCGTACACGTTGTCGGGTCGGCAAACATCGTAAATTGCACGTAAACAGTTCCCCCTACGGCAGTAAGAAAAGCGCTCAGGGCAAAGACGGCCGTTTTGTACTTTACCACGTCGATGCCCAAAGAAAGCGCTGCTTCTTCATCTTCGCCGACGGCCTTCAAGGCCATCTGGGCCTTGCTTTCGTCAATTTTCTTCCATATAAACAGGGCCAGTAGCAAAAGGGCCAATGCGAGGAAGTAAAAATACATTTTATTGTCGAACTGAAGGTAGAGCGGCGACGTGCCCACACTGCGGATCGTAAGGCCGAGCCTTCCGCCCGTCTGCAGGGCATCCCGCAGGGCAATAATCACGAGTGTGCTTATTTCGGACAAGACCAGCGTGGCAATGGCAAAATAATGACCGATTACGCCGAACTTGAAGCAGCCGTAGCCCAAAACCACGGCAATCGCTGCCGCCACCAGCCCCCCGACAAACATCCCCAGCCATGGGGATACATGGTGAAGGTTGAAAAGTATTGCCGTGGTATATACCCCGATGCCAAAAAAAGCTCCGTGACCCAAGGAAACCAGACCGAAACGGCCCATGTACGACCAGACGGTTGTGACGTAGGACCAGATAAAAATAAGAATCAGGATGTGCAAAAGATATTTTGACTGGAAAAGGAAGGGCCAGACAATCAAAAGGGCAAGGAGAAAAAGCAAGATCCCCCTTTTTAAGTTTTTAATTTGTTTCATTATTTTCCTCTCACTCCCAATAGCCCCTGCGGCCTGATAATGATGATGAGCAAACAAATCAACAGGACGATTATCTGTCCAATCTCCGGGTTAAGCAAAGTGGAGCTTACCGAAGTGACCACTCCGATAATAAATGCGCCGATGAACCCCCCCAACAAGTTGCCCATTCCCCCCAGAATAACGATAATGAAGGCAAGGAGAGTGAAGGCGCCGCCGAAATGCGGGTGGACAGAGTAAACGGGAACAAAACAGGCGGCGGTTATCCCGGCCAAAGCTCCTCCCACAGCAAAGGTGACCAGGTAGACGGTCCGGGGGTTGACGCCCATAATACCGGTTATTTCCGGATCTTGAGCGATGGCCCGGATAGCCACCCCAGTATACGTTTTGTTTAAGAAAAGGTAGAGCATCGCCAACGTTATCAAACCCACCACAAAGCCGATGAGGTTGCTGGCCGCAATGTATAATTCCCCGACGTGCAAAACAGGCAGCACAACCTGAACACCCTTATACGTGGCACCAAAAAGGGCCAGGCAGGCGTTTTCCAGGACCATCCATACACCCGCCAACGCCAACAGTTGGTTTATGGGCGGCGCCTTTAACAACGGTTTAACTACCAGGTAATAAGCCAGGATGCTTAAAAGCGCTACCGCCGCCGTAGCAGCCGCACAGGAAAGCAAAAGGGGGACATGGTACAATATGGCCAGGACATAAACAAGGTAAAGCCCCACCATTATAAACTGCCCGTAGGCCAGGTGGACAATCTGCACGACGCCAAACATAAGGTTCATGCCGAAGGCCATTAACGCAAGCACCCCTCCAAACAGAACCCCGTTTACGACAGAATTTAAAATAAGCACGCTTTTTAAACCTCCGTCCCTAAATGCCCAAATAGGATCTCTTAATCTTCGGATTCTCCAGAAAATCCTCTTTTTTGCCGTGAAATTCCACCCTGCCCGATTCCAGCAGGTAAATATGGTCGGCGACGTTAACTGCCTTTTTCACAGTCTGCTCCACCATCAAAACAGAGTAGCCGCGATCCTTGATTTCTTTCACGAACTCAAAAATGCTCGCCACGATTTTGGGGGCCAGACCCGAAGACGGCTCGTCCAGCATGAGCAGTTTCGGCCGGGACATAAGGGCGCGCGCAATAGCCACCATCTGGCGTTCGCCGCCGCTCATTAAACCCGCCACCTGATTTTTGCGCTGTTTGATAATCGGAAAAAGCGAGGCAACTTCTTCCAAAGAGTCTTTAAAATATCTACGAGTCCTTTTGTTGAACGATCCCATCATCAGGTTGCTGTAAACCGTCAGTTCTGGAAAAAGCCGGCCCCCTTCCGGAACGAGGGAAATGCCCATTTCCACAATTTCGTAGGGCGCCTTGCCGTCTATCCGCCGGTTTTCAAAGTGGATCGCCCCGGAAGAAGGCTTCAGCAGCCCTGCGATTACCTTTAACAAAGTGGATTTTCCGGCTCCGTTCGGGCCTAAAACGGCTACCGTTTCGCCGGCCCCCACTTCGATGGAAACGTCGCGCAGAACCTCAAATCCCCCGTAGCCGGCGTGCAAACCTTCAATCTTCAGCATCGTTGTTCAACCTCTCTTTAAGCATCTCCAGGCCAAAACCAAGACAAAACAGACGAGGTTTAAGACTCTTCCCCCAGGTATACTTCGATCACCCTCCGGTCTTTAGACACCTCGGACGGCTTTCCCTCAGCAATCAGCTCCCCGTAATTCAATACAACGACCCGTTCAACGAGATTCATCAGCGAATCCATGACGTGCTCAATCCAGATGATCGTAATCCCCATTTCCTGCCAGATCCTTTTCAACACCTGGGACGCTTCAAAAACCTCGCTGGTGTTAAGGCCGCTCATGAACTCATCAACCAGCAAAAGGCGCGGCCTGGTCGCCAGCGCCCGGGCCAGCTCCAGACGGCGCAGGGCGGCCGCCGTCAACTCTTCGGGCATCGTCCACTCGTCTACCCGCAGACCCGTAATATCCAGGTATTTCAAGGCTTCTTGCTTCATATCTTCCCTGCGCGCCGGAGCAGAATTCCTGCTCCCGAACAGCAATCCCAGCATCACGTTTTCAACTACGCTCATCGACTTGATTGGCCTCGGGATCTGGAAAGTGCGCGCAATCCCCAGACGACATATTTTATTTGGGGTCAGTCCGGTAACTTTCTCCCCGAGAAACGAAATGCTTCCCGTATCGGGCTGAAGAGAACCCGAGATGATGTTGAAAAGGGTGGTTTTTCCCGATCCGTTGGGTCCAATGAGTCCGACAAATTCGCCCTGTTCGACCCTTAAGCTCACGTTCTTGAGAACGCAAAGGCCGCCGAAATTTTTCGTGACGTTATTAAGCTCAAGCATATCTTCTACCTCGCTACTGGTTCGAAATTAGGGGGCGAGCGCTTTGAAACTAGCGTTGCCCGCCCCCGGATCTTGCGTTATCCTACTTGGCAAAAGGCGAATCTTTCGGCAGGGGCAGCTTCGGTTCGGCGGTTTTGAGGTTTTCCGGCCAGACGATGTTCCACTTGCCGCCGGCCCATTGCACGACGGTGGGGTACGCCCGGAGGTTCTGGCCGGCATATTCATCCTCGGGAGGCGCAAATTTCACGCCGTACCCTTCGCCGGTGCCGCCCTCGGGGATGTCCAGTTCCAGGCAAGCCTTCCTAATCGCGTCCGGCGTAACCCCGCCGTATTTTTCAATGGCGACGGGCAGCACTTTCTCCAGGAGAATCCAGGTGTGGACAAAACCTTGGGTATAGTGGGTGGCCGGGTTGTCAACGTTGTATTTCTCCTTCACCCTCTTGAGAAACTCCGCGTTCAACTCTCCGAGTCCCGGCGCCAGTTTCTTCGGGTCAATAATCTGAGCGGGAGGCGGGTCGATATTGAAGACATATTCTACCACATCTTTCCCCACCTGCTGCCCGATTTCCGGCAAGGAAGCGTGCCCCGCCCCGTGGCCGACAATTGCCTTGGTCTTCAACCCCAGCTCTCTTGCCTGCCGGAAGAAGAGAACGAGGTCGGGGAAGTAGCCCGTGTGGAAGATAACGTCCGGTTCGGCTGCTTTGAGCTTGGTGATTATCGGGGTCATGTCCTTGATGTCTACGGCGTATGCCTGTTTAAAAACGAGCTTCATCCCGTACTTCTGAATTCGCTCCATATTGCCCGCGGCGCAGGAAACTCCGTAAGGGCCGTCCTCGTGAAGGATAGCCACCTTCAGCTCGGAGGGGCTCGAGACGCCGAACAGCTTGTAGTTGTGGTTGATGAAATCCACCGTGCCCGTTCCCCACTGCGAACCCATCGGCTGGGGCCGGAAGATGTATTGCTGGTGCTTGCCTTTGACCACCGCGTCAGAAATGGCAATATGGATCCAGAAGATGGTCTTGTTTCTTTCGCACAACTGGGCGACGGGAACCGCAATGGCGCTCGAGAAAACTCCCGCGATTACGGGCACGCGCTCTACGTTAATCAGCCTTTCCGCTTCCCGGATGGCAATGTCCGGGTTGCTCTGGGCATCCGCTACCACCGGCACCACCTTGTACTTTCCCAGCACGCCGCCCTTCTCGTTAACCATGTCGATGGCGATCTGCTGCCCCCGGTAGCCGGCCAACGCTCCCGCCGGGGCAAATGCTCCGGTCATGGAATTGAGCAGGCCGATCTTTATTTCCTTGATTTCCCCCGAAGCCTGCGGGGAAGTCGGGGCCTGGGCAGTCTTCCCGCATCCAGCCAGAAGAGACGCAGTGGTTAAGACTAAGACCAGGAGGAAAAACACCCTTAATAATTTTCTTTTCGTCACCTTCTTCACCCTTCCTTTAAATGCTTTTGGATAATCTCAAAAAGCCAGCGAATAAACATTTTTCACGTCTTCTTCCGCTAAATCCCTGGGGTTGGTCGCAAAAAGCCTTGCCTGTTTCATACCCCCTTCCACCAGTTTCGGGAGATCCTCCCTGGAAACGCCGTAGTCGGCGAGCTTGATGGAAATGTTGACCCCGGCGAGAAGCCTTTTAACGGCAGCCACAGCCTTTTCCGCAGCCTCGAAGGAAGAAAGACCTTCTATATTTTCTCCCATGGCCCGGGCAATGCGGGCGTACTTTTTTAAGTTGCCTATTTTGTTGTAATCCATCACGTAAGGCAGCATTATTGCGTTTGATCTGCCGTGCGCCAGATGGTATTCGGTTCCCAAGACGTAAGCCAGGCCGTGAACGGCCCCCAACCCGCCGCTGGTAAAGGCCATCCCCGCCATCGTCGCCGCCAACATCATGTTATTCCTTGCTTCAAGGTTGCTTCCTTTTGCGTAGGCGACGGGCAAATTTTCCGCGATCAGGCGGATGGCCTCAAGGGCAAAAAGATCAGAAAAAGGCGTGGCACTGACAGAAACATAACTCTCGATAGCGTGGACAAGGGCATCAATGCCGGTATCGGCAGTGACTGCCGGGGGCATGCTTAAACTGAGCATGGGGTCGACCACCGCCACGTCGGCCAATACAAAACTGCTGTAGACTGCTCTTTTCGTATTGTCTTCTTCGTTGGTGATTACGAAAACGCGGCTTACCTCGCTACCGGTGCCCGCCGTGGTGGGAACCAGAATCTTGGGAAGCCCTCTTTTACCAACCAGGTCAACCCCCGCATAGTCAAGGACCTTTCCCTCGTTTGTCGCCATGATCGAAACGCCTTTTGCCGTGTCCAGGGAGCTTCCCCCGCCAATACCGATGATCACGTCGTATTTTTCACTGCGCGCAAGCCGTGCACATTCATCCACCACCCTGGCCGGAGGCTCCGGAATCACCCCGTCAAAAACGTCTGCCTGGATCTTTTCGGCCTCCAGCGCTTCCCGGATGCCTCTCAGCAAACCGGCTTCCGCCACCCCCGGGTCGGTGACCAGCAGCGCCTTTGTACCGCCCAGGGACCTGGCCTCTTTGCCGATCTGCCTTGCCGCCCCGGCGCCAAGGATTATTTTATTGGGGGACCAGAAAATGCTTGTCTGAGAACATTTCAACTTTTCTCCCCTCCCGTTAAACAATCTACTGGCAGGTTGATAATGCAAAAAATATGCCATTTTACTGAATAAAATTTTCCGTGAAATATATTATTTTTTCAAAAAATTACTTAAAAAAATAATTCAGCAGTAAATTACGATTTAAAACTTTTACCCGTCAAGATGAGCACTGTGCAGAGCCTGCTGTAATTCACCGCTGAATCAATTAATTCAACGTTGATTGGCCGGTTCCGGCCCGCCGCCCGCGGCTTCCCGAACGTACTTTTTCACTTTCCGGGCAGCCGTCGGCTGGCTTACTTTCAGCGCCTCGGCAACCCTGTACGTGTTTTTGTAAAGCTGATAAGCCCTGGAGTAGAGCTGTCTTTCCAACTCCCCAAGAGCCCGGTGGTAGGGAATCACGTCGTAAAGAACGAGCGGGGATTCATGGCTTTTATCGCTTAGTTTAAACTGCAGGGGGAGGTGTTTGGGAAGGATCGTATCGTCTTCGGTCAAAATAATTAATTGTTCGACCAGGTTTTCCAGTTCTCTTATGTTCCCTGGCCAGCTGTAGGCCAGCAAGCAATCCAATGCTTCCGGCGACATCCGCTTATTTTTATTGTACTTCTCGTTAAACCTGTTTAAAAAATTGTGGACGAGCGCGGGAATATCATCTTTTCGCTTCCGCAAAGGGGGAATCCAGATGGAGATGACGTTTAAACGGTAAAACAAATCTTCCCGGAATTGGCCCCTGCCGATCATATCTTCCAAGTCCCTGTTCGTGGCCGCAATTATCCGGATGTCAAGGTCGACGTACTTTGTCCCGCCCAGGCGCAGGACGCGGTGGTCCTGGATTACCTGCAGCAGCTTGGCCTGCATGGAGAGCGGCAGCTCTCCAATTTCGTCCAAAAAAAGCGTGCCTTTGTTGGCCAGCTCGATCAGCCCCGCCTTGCCTTTACTGCTCGCCCCGGTAAAGGCCCCCGCTTCATACCCGAACAATTCAGACTCGAGCAGCGATTCGGGTATTGAGGCGCAGTTGATCTTGATGAAAGGACCCTTGCTCCGGGGGCCGATTTTGTGGAGCATTTTGGCAATGACTTCCTTACCAACCCCCGATTCCCCCCGGATTAAAACTGTGGCGTCGATGCGCGCCGCCCTGAACGTAGTTTCCCAGATCTTGCGCATCTCTTCGCTCAAAATGACGACGTTCTCCACCTGCATCTGGCGCGCCCGGAATTCCTCCAGTTCGGTGGTGTACCTTTCCAGAAGTTCCTGGCTTTTTTCCAGTTGTTTCTTCAGCTGGTTCATTTCCGTCACGTCCCGGGAATTGCTGACGACACGAAAAATGTTCCCGTTTTCGTCGAAAATGGGAATGCTCGTGACCACGAGGGTTTTTCCAGTAAGGACGTTTTGCAGTATCGTGCACGCCTTCTTTTCCCGCAGTACGTGGAGAGTGCCTGAATCAGAGAGCATCCCCCGGTTGACCAGTTCCTGCATGTGCTTGCCGATGCACTCCGATCTGCGCAGGCCCGTAATCCGCTCGCAGGCGCTGTTGAACCAGAGGGTAATGCCGTTTCCGTCCGTTACATAGATGCTGTCGGCCGAAGCTTCCAGGATTGCCTCCAATTCCTGATTGCGCATGCGGGCCGTCTCGAGCTGGCCGCGGAGCTGGCGGCACTCAGCCTGCAACGCGGCGATCATCTGATCCCTGGTGACCGTCCCGATCAACCTTCCCTCGCCATCGACCACCACTATTAAACTGGCGCCTTCGGTGTCGACTGATTCGATGCTGTCTTCTCCATTGGCTACCGGAACCTTCCTTGCCAGGCTCACCAGATGCGCTCTTGAATTAACGCCCGCCTCCATTAATTCAAGCAAGTGCTTTTTCCGGACATACCCCGTGGGACATCCCTGGTTGTCAACAACCACGGCCCACTCCCATTTCTTTTGGGAAAGAATGTTAATACCCTCTACAAGCTTTAGACTTCCATTCAGCGCAGGGGGATCGCCGGTCATTATCTCCTTTACGAGCATTTCCTCGCCTCCTAAACAAAAAACCCCTCCTTCTGAGGGAAAATAAAATAATGAACAAATGACCCCTAGATCAGGGCTTGAAACCACAATCTGGTTAACATCCGGGTGCTATCGAGGAACGCTTCCGAAAAGATTTTTTATACAGCCGTCCTTTACCAGGAAAAAAAGTGGCTGGGGCGGCTGGATTCGAACCAACGAAATGGCGGATCCAAAGTCCGCTGCCTTACCGCTTGGCTACGCCCCAGCGTGGGGT
>DYES01000046.1 GCA_020725585.1 Desulfovirgula sp. | reverse complement strand
TCACCGGCTTGTTGGGCACGGCCTGGGGAAAAGGTATGTAAATGGCCTTCCGGGAGCCCATGCCGAAGTCGTATTCGTTCGGCACCCGCGTTGGGCATTTTTCCCAGCAAAGGCCGCAGCCGACGCACTTCTCGTGATCCACCGAGCGGACCTTTTGCCTGATGGTAACCGTAAAGTTGCCGATGTACCCCTTGATCTCCTCTACCTCCGCGTAAGTGTAGAGGTGAATACGCGGGTGCTGGGCGGCGCTGACCATTTTCGGCGTGCTGATGCAGGCCGAGCAGTCCAGCGTGGGGAAAGTTTTGTCCAGCAAGACCATTTTCCCGCCAATGGTGGGCTCCCTTTCCACCAGAACCACCTCGTGGCCGGAGTCCGCGATATCCAGGGCGGCCTGGATGCCGGCAATGCCGCCGCCGATCACCAGCGCTTTTTTGGTCACCGGGATGCTCATAGGCTCTAATGGTTTTAGCCGCGCCGCCTTGGCCACCGCCCGGCGGACCAGCGCAATGGCCTTGCGGGTGGCTTTTTCCGGCTCCCGCTGGTGCACCCAGGAACAGTGCTCGCGAATGTTGGCCATTTCCAGCAGGTAGGGGTTTAATCCCGCCCGGACCAGCGTTCTCCGGAAGGTTTCCTCGTGCAGGCGGGGGGAGCAGGAAGCAACCACCACCCTGTCCAGCTGATGCTCCCGGATGGCCCAGAGGATCATGTTCTGTCCCGGCTCCGAGCACATGTATTTATATTCGGTGCTGTAGACTACCCCTGGAATAGCGGCCGCCTCCGCCGCCACGCGGGGAACGTCCACCACTCCGCCAATATTCGAACCACACCAGCAGACAAATACACCGATCCGCATCCTTACCGCTCCTCACCAAGCACCCTCGTCAACAAGGGTCGTGTATTAACAATATGTTTATGTACGTTCGTTTCCTTCCGGCTAAGCCCCATGGCCAGGCCCAGCAGTTGCGTAAAGTAAAAGACGGGCAGGTGATAGCGCTCGCCAAAAACGCGGCTCACTTTCGGCTGCCTGAGATCCAGGTTAAAATGGCACATGGCGCAGGCGGTGGCCAGGCAATCCGCCCCGGACAGCCTGGCCGCCCTTAAAATTCTGGCCACCATGGGGAGCACCACGTCCTCGTTGCTCACGGCCAGCGAAGCCCCGCAGCACTCCGCCTTGTGCGTCCAGTCCACCGCTTCCGCTCCCGTCCAGCGCAAGACCCGGTCCATGAGCTGCGGGTTTTCCGGATCGTCGATCTGCACTTCGGCCGGTCGAAGCAGCAGGCATCCGTAATAGGCGGCCACCCGCAGCCCGTGCAGGGGCTTTTTCACCAGCGCCTTCACCTTTTCTTCACCCAGGTCGGCAATTACCTCTAAAATAGATTTGACCTGTGCCGACCCTCGGTAGGCGTACCCGGTCAACTCATTTACCTTCTGCCGTACGCACTCGTCCCCAGCCAGCTCCACCCTGGCCAGGGCCAGCCTCTGATAGCAGGCGGCGCAGGGGGCGGCCACCGTCAGCCCCATCCTTTCGACGAGGGCCAGGTTGCGGCCGGCCAGGGCCAGCGCCAAAAGGCGGTCGGTGCTGTGCGCGGCGGTGGAGCCGCAGCAGTTCCAGTCGGGGACTTCCACCAGTTCGATCCCTAAGTGCTTGCAGACCAGCCGCGCGGAAAGATCGTACTCTTTGGCGCTGGTTTCGTAGCAGCAGCCGGGGAAATAGGCCACTTTCATTTCCGCTCCCCTCCCTGCTCAGGGCACTCCTGGCCGCGTCTTTTGTCAACGGCCTGGAAGATTTTCCTGATTTCTCCGATTTCTTTTATTCTGCCGATCAGCAGTTTGATCTTGCCGCGCCTGAACATCTCGTAACCCACGTCCGCGTTCTGGAATAGACGGCCGCTGAGAAGATTAAACAAGAGCATGGAGCCCACTTCGTGCAAACGCCCGAACCTTTTGATGGTGGCAAGGAAATTATCGTTAAAAATGGCCACCCGCCGCGCTTTTGCCGCGCCAGGGAGCCCTTTTCTCCTGGCCATCCTCCGCAGGGCGTCCATTACTTCCGCCACATGGATGCCGCGCGGGCAGCGCACCGAACAGGTGGAACAATAAGCGCAAAGCCAGATTGCCTGCGCGTTCAACACCTCGTTCTCCAGGCCCAGCTGGGCCAGGCGCATGACCTGGTTAGGCGCCAGGTCCATCGCCGGGGCCAGGGGGCAGCCGGCCGTGCATTTGCCGCATTGATAACACTCGGCCACATCCTGCCCGCTCTCCTCCCATAACTTTGTGCAAAAAGTGTCAGAACTTTGATCTGATATTAAAAGCTCCTGCATAGCCACAACCTCTTTTTACAAAAAGTCCAGTTTCTAATTTTTGTTTCTGTGTTTGAATAAAACCAGTTCCTATCCTTAATTGCTTAAGAGTCGCGCAAGTACACCATAATTAATACTATAATTATACTCTATAATTATTTCAATAAAAATAGTTTCACTTAAATCTTTAGACACAAAATAAAAAATTCCTTCGTATGGCTGTATTTTTTTTAAATGCATACAGTATACTTAAGGTTTGACATAAAACAGCAATTATGATAATTTTATTATGAACTATTTAAAACTATATTCTCTAACTCTAATCTAGCTCTATAATCTAACCCTGATTAATTATAAGACTAATCGTCAGTAGAGATCCGGAGGAAGAGATAAAAAAGATAAGCAAATCACGCCCGCTTAGGGTTTCTTGTTGACGCCCTGGAAAGTAAATTGCACATCATTAGCCGGAGGATAAAACTTTGCGCTCGCCCGACCTTTACCCTGCCCTGCCTGAAAAAGTGCGCGAAAAGAGCGGCCAGCCAATAGAGCTATGCTTTCAATGCCAGAAATGCGCGTCCGGCTGCCCGATGGGAGAGAGGGCCGACTACCTCCCCAGTCAGATCATCAGGATGCTCCAGCTCGGCCTTACCGAGCGCGCCTTGCAAAGCTCCTCTATCTGGCTCTGCCCAAGCTGCGAAACATGCTCGGCGCGCTGCCCGAACGGCATCAAAATCGCCGCCGTCATGGACGTGTTGCGGGCGATGGCGGTCTTAAGAGATTTTGCCGCCAAAAATAAAGAGCCCGTCTTTCACCGGGTCTTTTTAAAATCCATCCAAAATAGGGGCCGTGTCCACGAAACACTCATCTTGATTCAGTATAAATTAAAAGTACGGGATCTGTTTTCCGACGCTGTTACCGGCCTGAAAATGTTCAAAAGAGGAAAACTTCCTCTGTTTGCTAAAAAAGTTAAAAATAAAAAAATAATGAAAAGGATCTTCGCCGGGGCGGCGCAAGCACAGGGGTAAAATTAGAAGGCATGAACAAAAGAGAGCAAAGAATAGATAGATAGATAGAAACGGGGTGAACAGGTGAAATTTTTTTACTACCCGGGCTGTTCCCTGGAGGCCACCGCAAAGGAATATGACTATTCCGCAAGAATGATTTGCCGGCAGTTGGGCATCGAACTGGTGGAAAACGACCAGTGGTGCTGCTGCGGGGCCACTTCCGCCCACAGTCTGGACCACCTGCTTTCGCTTGCGCTTCCCGCCCGGAACATAGCGCTTGCCCAGGAGGCAGGGCTTTCCATCGTCACCCCCTGCGCAGCCTGTTTTAACCGCCTGAAAAGGGCCGATCGCGAGCTTCGCGAAAATACAGAAATTCGCCGGAAGATAGAAGCGATTTGCGAGTTCCAGTACAGCGGCGACGTGAAAATATACTCCCTGCTGGATGCCCTCGCCAGCCTTTACGGCCTGGAGAAAATCGCCGCGGCTGTGAAAAAGCCGCTGGCGGGGCTGCGGGTGGCCTGTTATTACGGCTGCCTGCTGGTCAGGCCGCCGGAAATAACCGGTTTCGACCAGCCGGAAAACCCCACGGTCATGGAAACCCTGGTGGCAAAATTGGGCGCCGAGGCAAGAAAGTGGTCTTACAGAACCGAATGTTGCGGGGCCAGCCAGGGGATTACCAACCCTAAATTCGCTACCCGACTTGTTGATCAGCTGCTCACCATGGCCATGGAGGCCGGGGCGCAGGCGCTGGTCACCAGCTGCCCTTTATGCCAGAGCAATCTGGAAATGCGCAGGAGTCCCCACCTCAACCTTCCCTCTTTTTACTTTACCGAACTGGTGGCTGTTGCCCTGGGCATCCCGGAGGAAAAAATCTGGTTTCACAAACACCTCGTCGACCCCCGGCCGCTGCTCCGCTCGCTCCTGCCGGCCGGGTAAAAGGAGGTTTCAACTTAAATGCTCCTGATACAGGCACAATTGCCGCGCTGCCGACTGGTTTTTTCAGAGCGCGGGCCCATTGGTGGAAACCTTAAAAGCAGTTGATTTGATTTAAATGGGTGGTTTAAATGGGTGATTTAAATGACGGCTAAAAAAACCGGCGCGGTTCTGGTGGTAGGAGGAGGAATCGCCGGGATCCAGGCTTCTTTAGATCTGGCCGAAGCAGGATATTACGTCTACCTGGCTGAAAAAGCTTTTGCCATCGGCGGGACCATGCCCCGGCTGGATAAAACCTTTCCCACTAACGACTGCTCCATGTGCATTCTTTCACCTAAGCTGGTAGAGTGCGCCAGGCATTTGAACATTAAAATTTTAACCGGCGCCCAAATAAAAGAAATCAACGGTGAGGCGGGGAATTTCACCGTCAGGCTGGTTCAGCGCGCCCGCTATGTGGACCCGGAGAAGTGCACCGGCTGCGGCGACTGCGCAGCCGTTTGTCCGGTAGAGGTACCCAGCGACTTTGACGCCGGCCTGGGCACGCGCAAGGCGATCTATAAGTACTACCCCCAGGCCACGCCGGGCGCCTACGCCATCGACAAAAGGGGCACGCCCCCCTGCCGCCACGCCTGCCCGGCGCAAGTCAACGCGCAGGGCTACATCCAGCTGATCCGCGCCGGCAAATACGAAGAAGCGTGGGCGCTCGTTTACCGGGACAACCCCTTCCCGGCAATCTGCGGGAGGGTATGCCCCGCCCCCTGCCAACAAGCCTGCCACCGGGGGCAGGTGGACGCGCCCGTGCAAATCAGGGAATTAAAGCGCTTCGCCGCCGACCGCGTCTACCACGGCGGCCGCGAAATCCCCCTGCCCGCGCCGGCCCTCCGCCGGGAAAGCCGGGTCGCCGTCGTCGGCGCGGGCCCCGCCGGGCTGTCCGCCGCCTATCACCTGGCCAAAAGGGGCTACCCGGTGACCGTTTTCGAAGCCCTGCCCGTAGCCGGCGGCATGATGCGCGTAGGCATTCCCGACTACCGGCTGCCCAAAGCATGGGTGGACCGGGAAGTGGACCTGATCAAGAAGATGGGCGTGGAAATCAAATGCAACCGGGCGCTGGGCCGGGACTTCACGCTCGAAGAGCTGCTCTCCGGCGGCTACCGGGCCGTTTTTCTGGCCCTGGGCGCAACGAGGGAAACCCGGCTGATCGTCCCCGGTGAGCAGCTGGGCGGGGTAACGTACGGGATAGATTTCTTACGCCGGGTCAACCTGGGCGAAAGGCCCCAAATTGGCCGGCGGGTGGTGGTGATCGGAGGCGGCAACACGGCCGTCGACGCCGCCCGCACCGCGCTGCGCCTGGGCGCCGCGGAAGTGCGCGTTCTCTACCGGCGCAGCGAACGGGAAATGACCGCCCTGCCGGAAGAAATCCGACAGGCCCGGGAGGAGGGCGTCGCCTTCCACTTCCTGGTGAGCCCCAAAGCATTTCACGGGGCGGCACGGGTGGAAAAGGTGGAATGCCTGCGCAACGAGCTGGGCGAGCCCGACGAAAGCGGGCGCCGCTCGCCCGTGCCTATCCCCCAGAGCGAATTTTTCCTCCCTGCGGACACCGTTATTGTCGCCATCGGTCAAAAGCCCGCCACCGACCACCTCCCGCTGCCGAAAAACAAAAACGGCACCCTGGCCGCAGCTCCGCAAACCCTGGCGACCGGCATCCCCGGGGTTTTCGCCGGCGGGGACGTGGTGACGGGCCCGGCTTCGGTGATCGCCGCGGTGGGCGCAGGGAAAAAGGCGGCGGAAGCCATCGACCGCTACCTCTCGGGAGAGCAGGGCGCGCCCGCCGCCCAAACCGGAGAAAAGACAGTGATTGCGCCGCTGCGTACGCCCTTCACGCCGGCAAAAGCTCCCCCCGTCGAACCAGGGGAGGCCCCGCCTGAAGAAAGGAAAAAAAGTTTTGCCGAAGTCTCGGCAGGCTATACGGAAGAAGAAGCGCGCGCAGAGGCACAAAGGTGCTTAAACTGCGGAGTCTGCGCGGAGTGCGGGGAGTGCGCGCGGGCCTGCTTAAGAGAAGCGGTCAACCACGAAATGACCGACGAAGAGCTGGAAATCAAAGTGGGCGCGGTGCTCCTTACTCCCGGCTTTACCGGGTACGATCCCCGCGAGCTGGACTACTACGGCTACGGGGCTTATCCAAACGTGCTCACCAGCATCGAGCTGGAGCGCATCTTGAGCGCCTCCGGCCCGTATCAGGGGCGCCTTGTGCGCCCTTCCGACGGGCGGGAGCCCAAAAAAATGGCCTTTGTGCAGTGCGTCGGCTCCCGGAACCTGCAAATAGGCCGCGGCTACTGCTCGGCCGCCTGCTGCATGCTGTCCATTAAGGAAGCGGTAATCGCCAAAGAACACGCCACAGAGCCGCTGGAAGTGACCATCTTTTTCATGGATTTACGGACCTACGGCAAGGACTTCGAACGCTACTTCATCCGGGCCAGGGATGAACACAACGTAAAATTCGTTCGCTCGCGGATCTACGCCGTCGAACAAACGGAAAAAGGCGATCTGAAAATCAGGTACGCCGAAGAAGACGGCGCCATTAAAACGGAGCTCTTCGATCTGGTGGTGCTTTCGGTGGGCTTTTGCCCGCCCGAAGACGCCCGGGAGCTGGCCGAGGCCGCGCGCATCCGGCTGGATGAGGAGGCTTTTTGCGCCTGCCCGGAATTTGCGCCGACAAATACGACCCGGCCGGGTATTTTTGCCGGCGGCGCCTTCACCGGCCCCAAAGACATCCCGGAAACGGTGACCGAAGCAAGCGCCGCGGCCGCTCACGCCGCCCGCCTGTTAAGCTGCGCCCGGGGGGAGCTGGCCAGAAAAAGGAGCTATCCCCCGGAGCGAAACGCGGCCAACGAGCCTCCCCGCATCGGGGTTTTTGTGTGCAACTGCGGAATTAACATCGGCGGGGTGATCTCCGTGCCGGAGGTAACCGCATACGCGGCCCGGTTAAAAAACGTCGTCCACGCGGAAGAATTCCTGTTCACCTGCGCCCAGGACAGCATCGACAAAATAAAAAAGGCGATTGCGGAAAAAGACTTAAACCGCGTTGTCGTGGCTTCCTGCACCCCCCGCACGCACGCTCCGCTTTTCCAAAGCGTGCTGCAGGAGATGGGCCTCAATCCCTTTCTTTACGAACACGTCAACATCCGCGAGCACTCCTCCTGGGTGCACCGCCACCACCCCCGGGCGGCGACCGCCAAGGCCCAGGAGTTGATCAAAATGGCCGTGGCCAGGGTGGCCCTGCACTACCCGGTCAAACCCACGGCCACCCCGGTAAAGAAAAGCGCCCTCGTCGTGGGCGGGGGCACGGCGGGGATGAGCGCCGCGCTGTCCCTGGCGGAGCAGGGTTTCCGCGTTTTCCTGGTGGAAAAAAAGAACGTCCTGGGGGGCAACGCCAGGTACCTGTACCACACCCCGGCCGGCAACAACCCGCAGGAGGTGGTGGCGCGGCTCGTAAAACAAAGCCAGGAGCACCCCCTGATCGACGTTTACCTGAACACCGAAATAGCAGAAGCGAAGGGCTACCCCGGCAATTACACGGTAAAATTGAAAAGCGCCCAAAAAGAATGGGAAGTGGCGTGCGGGGCGGTGATTATCGCCACCGGCGCCGACCCTTACCGGCCCGCCGAATACCTTTACGGGAGCGACCCGCGCGTGCTCACGCAGCGCGAATTCGAATCAGCCCTGGCCGCGGGCAAAACCGCCGACCGCGTGGTCATGATCCAGTGCGTGGGGTCGCGGGACAAAAAGCGCCCCTACTGCAGCCGGGTCTGCTGCTATCAGGCGGTGAAAAACGCCCTGCGGCTGAAAACGCTTCACCCGCGCGCCAACATCGTGGTGGCCTACCTGGACATGCGCACCTACGGCCGCAGCGAGAAATACTACACGCTGGCCAGGCAAAAGGGCGTGCTCTTCATCCGCTACGAGCCGGATCGCAGGCCCGCGGTCAGGACAGAAGGGGAACAACTGCTGGTGGACATTTTTGATCCGGTTTTAAACGAAACATTAACCATTCCCGCCGACCAGGTGGTTTTAAGCACAGGGGTAGTGCCCGGGGAGGACAACAGGCGCTTGAGCAGGCTGTTCAAGCTCCCTTTAACGGAGGACGGCTTCTTCCTGGAAGCGCACATGAAGCTGC